>JANQOC010000654.1 GCA_028279265.1 Hyphomicrobiales bacterium | reverse complement strand
GGCCGTTTGAAGCGGGCGATGTGTTCAAGACAGAGGGCGTCAAGATCTTCGGCCGGTATTTCCGAACCCTCTGCGGTAACGACGTAGGCGACGACAGTCTCACCCCAGTCCGGATCCGGCTTGCCGATTACGGAACATTCGAGAACGCGGCTATCCCGGAGAAGAACCTCTTCCACTTCCCGAGGATAGATATTGCTGCCGCCGGAAATAATAACATCCTTGGAACGGTCCTTGAGTGTCAGATAGCCGGCTTCGTTGAGGATGCCCACATCGCCGGTATGCAGCCAGCCATTGCGCAGCGTATCGGCAGAGGCCTCGGGGTTATTCCAGTAGCCATTCATGACGCTCTCACCCTGAACGATGACCTCGCCGAGTTCACCCGAACCCACATCCCTGTCGTCCTTGTCGACGACGCGCACCCGGACTCCAGCCTGGGCACACCCAACGGAGGCAAGATTGGCCTGGTAATCCGGGTTTTCCCTGTTTTCATGATCCCGCCGGGAAAGAACCGTAATGGTCATCGGCGATTCCCCCTGACCGTAGATCTGGATGAGCTTGTTTCCAAGTATGCTGAGTGATTTGAGGCAATCTTCGAGATACATGGGCGCGCCGCCGTAAATAATTGATTTCAAGTTCCCTGTATCTATGCCGTGGGATTTAACTCTGGCGACCAGGCGGGTAACCATGGTCGGCGCCATGAACATTGTAATGCCGGTCCAGTGCTGGAACAGCAGGGGCAGTTCTTCGTGGTCAAAGGCGCCGGATCCCGGGATAATTTGGACTGCGCCTCGCTCCACATGGGGAAGGAGGTAAAGTCCGGAGCCGTGACTCATAGGTGCGGCGTGAATAATGCTGTCCCCGGGTTTGATCTCATCGACGGATGCGAGGTAAGCCCGGTTCATGGCTCGCAGATTTCTATGGGACAACATGGCCCCCTTGGGGCGGCCTGTTGTGCCTGAAGTATAGAACAGCCAGGCAAGGTCATTTTCATCGACATCGGCCACGGGAATGGCATTGGCGCTGAGGAAGTCATTAAACTCCGAGCTCCCGATTGCCATGATCCTGTCCAGAGTGTTCAAGGATTGCGTGGCGGCGGCCAAGTCCTCCACATGGCCGGAATCCGTGAAGCATATGCGGGCGCCGCAGTTTTCGAGAATCCAGGCGACTTCGCGGCTGTGAAGGCGGGCGTTTATGGGGACAGCAGCGCACCCGGCCTGCCAGATTCCGAACATGATTTCCGAATAGGCGGGGTCATTTTTCATCAACAGGGCAACCCGATCCCCGGGTGCGAGGCCGAGCTCGTTCCTCAGGGCTCCGGCAAGACGGGATGACCGTTCGGCATGTGTTGCGTAATCGGCCGTGACCACGGTTCCATGGGCGAGTGCCGGGGCTTCCGGAGCATGGCCGGCGGCTTCGTGCAGCAGAGTGGCAAGATTCATAGAACGGGTTCCGTATTGGCGGTGAGCACGGCTTCAAGTTCGCGACCACGACCAAGTATAAATCAACGGTTGGGATTTTCTATCCCGGAATTGCGTGGCCGAGTTTGAAAATTCGCAGCAGAAGAAACGCCGGACAATGAACAGGGAATTTTGATCACCCAGCTCACAAAAATCTAATAAGGCCATTTCAGCGGTTTTCATGTAACATCCGGCCTATCCGACAGGTCCCGTGTAACTAAAGGAGAAGGCGGCTTTTGCTGACCGATGTTTGTAAAAAGAATCTTAAGCTGGTTTTGGTGCTTCTCTGCGTGCCTTTTCTGACCCTGGCGGGGCCGGTCGATGCCATGGCCCGGGACACTGTAAAGGCTGGGCCAAAAATCGGTGCGCAGATACCCGGTAAACTTGCGGCTGTCGATCAGAATGGCAAACAAAGATCCTTCGAGAATATCAAAGGGAATAAAGGGCTCATCCTTATTTTTTCCCGCTCCCTGCATTGGTGACCTTATTGCCAGCGGGAGGCTGTCCGCTGGAATGAGCGCCTCGGTGAGGCGCAGGCTCTGGGATACAATGTCGCGGTGGTCACATACGACCAGCAGCGGGAAATAGCGCGTTTCAATCGCCGTTTCCTGTTTGGATTTCCGTTGCTTGCGGACCCCCAGTCAAAAATTATCCGGGCTTTTGGCCTGATTGACACAAATTATGGTCCCCGCAGTTACGCATTCGGTGTCGCGCAGCCAATTACCTTTGTTATCGACGCCGGGGGCCGGGTGCGGCACCGCTTTTCGGAAGTCCACTATACCTATCGGCCTGATCCGGAAGAGATTTTGAAACAGCTTCGGAATATCAACTGATCCCGTACGGGATTCGTGTAATGCCTGGCGGTTCAATGGCGGGTCTGGCCTGCGAGAAAACCATCGAGCAGATCGATGAACTGCTGCGGTTCCTGGATCGGCGGGCAGTGACCGCAACCGGGGATCTCAGCATAGCGGGACGCCGGAATGTTGTGCCAGAGTTCGTGGGAAAGGAATGGCGGCGTTGTCTGATCGACGGAGCCGACCATGACCAGAACCGGGTTCAGAATATCCTTGAGCTGATCATGCAGGGACAGTTCCGTTAGGGCTCTGGCGGCAGCGGCAAACATGGGGGCCTGGGCCTGGCGGAGGCAATCTTTGCGTTCGGCGACGATGTCCGGATGGCTGTCGAGATAGTCCGGTGGGAACATGCGTGCTACCGCGACATCGAGAACGGATTCCATCCCGTTGGCTTCGACATTGTCGGCCATGGACCGCAAGGCTCCCTTGGCCGCATCGGGGAATCCGGCCCCGGTATCGGCAAAAATGAACTTGCCGAAGCGGTCCCCATGTTTGACGGCAAGGGCCACGGATACAAACCCCCCGAAACCGTTGCCAAGAACGTCAGTTTCCGGAGGCAGGTCCAAAGCGTCGGCGAGAGACGCGACAAGATCCGCATAATGTTCGATGCGTATTGGTTCCGGTAACGGTTCAGATGTTCCATGTGCCGGTAAATTCGGCATGATCAATCGGTAACGCCGGGCCAGGTCAGACTCCACCCGTTCAAACACCGAACGGTCGGCGAGCAGGGAATGAAGGAGGATCAATGGTGGACCGTCCCCCATCTGAGCGACGTCCAGACCGTTGATCATATCAATGTGTTTGTCCATGAGTTGAGCTACCCGTTATTTTGTTGTCGTGCGTCTTCGCTCTGTATTTTTGCATTAATTATTCGCAGGTCCTGTCGCTGACCGGAACACATGCCGGCGTGGCGCGCACATTTGCGGCGATCATGAAGCCATCGACAGATCTGGTGCGGCAAAGCCGAATTTCCTATTTTTAATTATAGTCAATTCGATATACTATTGGAAATATATTTCGACGGCCTGTTGCCCGCCTGTTGCGGGAAGGCTCGCTGCCGGAGGCTCGGAGTGTGAGCCGGACAAGATCGCACGGCGAGATTTCATTGTCGCGTCGGTCGGCCGCGTTTTCAAGCCCGGAACGGCATTGTCGGAGAGGACGTCGTCGCAGAATTGAGTAAAGACATAGATAAGCGGACAGGGAATGATATGGCACAGGAGTACCGGACTGATATTCGAGATGGCATGGCTATTGACTGGGACGTTCCCATAGAAATGGATGACGGCATCGTTCTGCGATGCGATGTCTACCGGCCCATAGAAGACGGCAAATATCCGGTAATCATGTCCATGGGGCCCTATGGGAAATGGCTGCATTTCAAAGAACTGTACGGAGATCAATGGCGGAGCATGTGTGAAAAACATCCCGACGTACCCGCGAATTCCACCAACAAGTACCAGCAGTGGGAAGTGGTCGATCCGGAAAAATGGGTCCCCGACGGTTATGTCTGCATCCGTGTCGATTCCCGCGGCGCCGGGCGGTCTCCGGGAAAGATCGATATCTGGTCCCTGCGGGAGGCCACGGACCAGAAATTATGTGTGGACTGGGCCGGCGTTCAGCCCTGGTCAAACGGCAAGGTCGGTCTCAACGGTATTTCCTACTATGCGGAAAATCAGTGGCAGACGGCTGCCCTGAAGCCGAAACATTTGGCAGCGATCTGCGTATGGGAAGGGGCCGCCGACTTCTATCGGGACATGGCCTGGCACGGAGGCATATTCTGTCGCGGATTTGTCCAGGATTGGTCGGTTGCTCAGATTTACACGGTCCAAAACGGCCGCGGATCGAACGGTTTTCGCAGTAGTATGACCGGTGATTGGGTTTCCGGTCCGGAGACGCTGACCGAGGAAGAACTCGGCGCCAACCGCAACGATTTCTATCAGGACTGCATCTCCCACAAGCTTGATACGGACGAGTTCTGGCAGTCGCGTATGCCCGACTGGACACAGGTCGAAACGCCGCTCCTGTCCTCGGCCAACTGGGGCGGGCAGGGCCTGCACCCGCGCGGGAATTTCGAAGGATTTGTGCGTTCCGCAGGCCAGGAAAAGTGGCTTGAAGTCCACGGCATCGAGCACTGGACACATTTTTACACGGATTATGGCCTGGGTCTTCAGAAGAGATTTTTCGGCCACTATCTGAAAGGCGAAGATACGGGCTGGAAAGACCAGCCGCGGGTGCAACTGCAAATCCGCCATCCCGGAGAGGTCTTCGTTGAACGTCATGAAAATGAATGGCCCATCGCCCGGACTGAATGGACCAAATTCTACCTGCATTCCGAAGATCTGTCCCTGTCACAGTCGCCGCCAGAAGGAGAGGGGACACGGAGCTATGAAGGCTTTTCCGATGGACTGACATTTTTGTCGGAGCCTCTGGAGAAGGATATGGAGATTACCGGCCCCATTGCGTCGAAGCTGTGGATCTCTTCGGAGACAGAGGATGCGGACATGTTTCTTGTCATGCGCGTGTTCGCGCCGGACATGAAAGAGGTAACGTTTCAGGGCGCGCTCGATCCCCACACGCCCATCGCCCAGGGGTGGCTCAGGGCTTCACACCGCAAACTCGATGAGCAGCTCAGCGAGCCGTACCGGCCTTATCATACGCACGATGAAATCCAGCTCCTTAATCCCGGAGAGGTGTACGAACTGGATGTCGAGGTATGGCCGACCTGCATCCACGTTCCCGCGGGTTACAGGCTCGGATTCAGTGTTCGGGGATCCGATTATGTCTATCCGGGTGACGCCAATCTGGATTTCGGCGAGTATGCGGGCTGGACGGGGTGCGGCCTTTTCAAGCACGATGATCCGACGGACCGGCCCGCAGAGATTTTCGGCAAGACGGTAACCGTGCATACAGGGCCGGACAAAGCCTGTTATGTGCTGCTGCCCGTGATCCCTGAGAAATAACCGGCTCTGCGAACATTCCGGATCGTTGAGGAAAAATTGTCGGCGCTGCTCCGGCCTGATCTAAGGGTCGGCCGTATCACTGCGCCGGTCGCATCTATGGGCGCGCGACCACGCTACTTGCCCGCAACTATCGGTTCCGGTTCTTCAGGCCGCTCCCCCTTCGCGGACGACATGCGTTTGCGGATATATCCGCCCGCATGGTGGGCGATCAGGTACAGGATTGCCACGGCAAATGCGGTGTTGGCGATGGCCGGGATTTTCAGCAGAATGAGCACAACCAGCACAATGCGCAGCCCGATTTCCAAGGGTGACAGCAGGTAGGCGTCCTGTCGGCTCAGGGCACTGGCGAACAGGTAAAGGGCAACAACAAGGCGCAGCAACAACCAGCTCAAAGCGGCGATGTTGATTGTACCGTCATATCCCGGCAGATATGATTTCTCGGTACTTGGTCCGCCATCAATGGATTGCATGAGTTGAGCTTCTTCGATGAGCAGGAGTTCCGGGTAAAAAGCGAATACGAACGGTATGGCAAACATGACAATTCCCGCACGCACAGCCGAAAAACCGGTTGCCAGGGGTTCCGCCCTGGATATGGTCGAGGCGGCAAAGGCGGCAATGGCCACCGGGGGTGTGATGGCCGAGGCGACCGCGAAATAGAACACAAACATGTGGGCGGTGAAGAAGGACGTGCCGAGAGCCACGAGAAGCGGTCCGATGATCAGGATGACGTTCACATAGGCCGGCAGGGTCGGCATGCCCATGCCGAGCAGGATTGTGGCAAACATCGTCACCACCAGGGCCAGCAGCAAATAGAGCGAGCCGCCGATGGTGAATTCACTTCCAAACAGGGTGAACGTCGATACCGACTTGAGCCAGTTCAATACGTCGATGGTCAGAATTCCGGTGAAATTGGTGAAACTGATACAGATATCGATGATCGAAACGGCGATCAGCAGGAGAAACAGTTCACCGATAACGACGCCCGCATCGGAGAGCGCCCGAGCGACTTTTCGCGGCGCCTTGCGTACCTCGGGGTCGAGGAACAGGAGGACCAGGAGCAGGGTTACAGCCCAGAAACCGGCGGAGTCCGGGTCTCCGGCTGCATTCTGATAAACCTGTAACAGCCAAGGCAGCGCTTCGCCCGAGGCCGGGTCGTAGCCGAAGATGAAGCCGAGGGCCCCGGTGCCCACATTGTCCTTGGTACTCAGCAGCAGAACAAGGATGAGCAGTATCGGGCCGGCGATCATCAGCAGGTTCTTATAGTCTTCACGGGTGAGTTTCTGTTCCTCGGTCAGGACGCCGACGGGTTGGATATTCATACGCCGGGATTCAAATATGACCGTCAGGAACAAGCTGAAGAAATAGGCAAGTGCCGGAAGAAAAGCGGCAACAATCACTTCGGAATAAGGGACTGTCGACAGGGCTGCCAGGACAAAAGCGGCAATGCCCATGACCGGCGGCATGATCTGGCCGCCGCTGGATGCCGCGGCTTCGACGCCACCTGCGAAAGTGGGACGAAAACCGTTTTTCATCATCATCGGGATGGTGAGGGTGCCGGTACCCAGCACATTGACCACCGGTCCGCCGGAAATTGTGCCGAACGTCGCCGACCCGACAATGGCGGCATGGGCCGGTCCGCCGCGCAGCTTGCGGGTTATGACCACGGCCATCTTAATAAGCGAACGGCCACCGGCGGAGGCGCCGAACAGGGAACCCAGGACGACATAGGGAAAGACGATGTTTACCGTAATATTCAGGAATTGACCCAAAATCGAATTGGATTCGAGAATGATCGAGTTACGCGCCCCCACAACAGCGGCGGTATAGGATTTGACACCATCGGTGACCGTACCTATGGACGTTGTCAGATATTTGTTGTCGGTCCAGTCAAAAAACCATGAGGCTGATGAAATTACGGTGTAGGTGGCGATGATAATCGCAACCGCGGCGATCGGAAAACCCCAGACACGGACAATGTAAATCAGGAAAATACTGACGGACCAGAGCAGGAAAGGCAGGATCCAGCTTCCGAGATTTGTCTGGCAATCGGGAAAATCCTCATCGGGCGGTGTGCCGAAAATTTCCATATATTCCTGGGCCCGGGCCAGGTTCTCCGCCAGAAGCCGTGCCCGCTCGCCATTGAGTGTGTCGATCAGACAGACCTGCTCATGTTCGATCAGATAGACAATGGCGACGGCGAATATAGTCAGCAGCATGGTGACGTCGAGAGCGATGCCACATGCATATTTGAGGGGCCCCTGATCGCGCCAACCCCGTGCGAACGAGGCCATCAGCAAAGCGACCAACGTCATGAAGACGAACATCAGGGGAAAAAAGTACTCGGAATTGTATTTGCTCAGCCGCGGGATGTTTTCGAGGCCGGGGATGAGTTGAACCGTTTGCAAGAGGCCGGGAATGTTCGGCAGATTGTTAACCATTCCCATGACAACAAGGATAAATGCCAAAACAAAAGCCAGACGACGCATCCAGTCATCTTGTTGGGGAATGTTGGTGTCACTCATTCAATTGATCGGTCTTAAATTATAAATTCCAAATCTGCAGTATCAGGATGCAGTCACCTTGATTGTTATGCAGATGAATCAGCAGTGCCGAAGGGCCCGATGGCCCTCCGGACGATATCCAATGTCAATGCATCAGCGCCAGGACTACTTGGCACAGTCATCGATTTTGAATCCGGCTTCTTCCCAGGCTTCAACAGCACCGGCATGAAACTTGATTCCCGCCTTGCACATTCCGAAGACCTTGTCATCGACTTCACCAAAACGCTGTCCTTTGGCAAAAGGCGTTTTCTTAAACAGATTGGGAAGTCCCTTGATGTAAGCCGCGGTCAGCTTCTTCGCCAGTTCCTTGTCCATGTTCTTACTGACCATGTCTCCGGCGACGTCACCCACTGTGCGGAAAATACCATCTTCCGTTATGAAATTTGCTTTATCGCCAAAGTCTCCCAGAGATTTGACCGGGAAAACGATCGGAGCGCGACCAGGTGATTTCACGAGTTTCTGCCAGCCCGGGCCTTCAAATTTAGACTTGGGAACGGACACGACATTAATTTTGCCCGCTGCCATCATGACCGGAAGAAATGACGGAGGATTGGTGCCCGGGCGCACGGTTGCGTCAACGGAGCGATCGAGGAAAATAGAATTTGCCTGACCCCAGGCGATTTGTTTTCCCTGGTAGTCCTTGCCATCCTTCATGCCGGTCGTTGCCTGAATGATCTGGCGTGCCAGAATCAGGGCGCCACCACGCGGCGGACCGTTATGAACGGTTTTTCCGCGCAATTTCTCATAACTGTCAATGCCGGTGCTCTGGAATGAAATCAGATAAAAGGTTGCCAGATAGTAGGGGTAAAGAATTCGTATATTGTCCGCGAGTGCAGCGCCCTTCTCTTTGCCCAAACCCGAGTAGGGCCCAAGGCCCTTGCCCAGCAAAAATTTGAGAATGAAGGGGCCGGCCGTCAGATCTGTTTTGCCCTCAGCCACTTGCTGTACGGTTTTTGTGAGCACCTGACCGACTTGAACCTGAATTGTAGCAATATTGTTGGCAGCGGCAACTTCGGCCAGATTTTTCGCCGAGATATCCGCTGCACCGCCTGGCTGCGAAGCGGCCATGGTAAGCGTAATGTTTTGAGCTGAAGCCGAGTTGACCATGAACAAGATCAAAGCACCGGCCAATAGAGTGCGGATCATTCAAATTCCTCCCAAAATTATCTATTCTTGTGCGGCTATCCCGCGACTGCAAGATATCACAACTTAGAATATGTGATTAGCATTTTTAAGGCGGATTGTCCCCTATATTATCGCCAGAATACTCAGTGAACCGCCGGATATGGATGATTTGGTTAAGGCGTGACATTTTCCGGTTTTCGAGGTCATAATGACAGCTCACGCGAATTGGGGTTTCCCCGGTCCGAGGCAAAAAAATACAGGGAGGAAGAAACATGACTGACTTGAACAGAACGGCGCATCTGGTCGGCAGTATTCCCTTGAGTTCCTCTGAGGAGGTTTTTTGCACGATTTGCGATGCTTTCGGAAGTCATCTGAAACGACTGCCAGACGGGGAGACCGGAGAGCGGGGTAGCTGGATTCTCTATCAGCGGGAGATGTTGCTACAACACCCGGCCATTGAAGCCGACACCAGCATTCCGAAATTTGCCTTCAAGCAATGGGACGGGAAAGTTATCAGGGAAGTAGAACTTCTGAAAATCAGAGATGATGTCGACACGTCAACACTCGAATTCCCGGTCGGTTATGCGGTACATGCGATTGAGTCGTTCAAAGACTTCCAGCGGCTGCAGGAAGAGGGAAAAATTCCGCAAAATGTAAGGTTTCAAGTCAGCCTGCCGACGCCAATGGCGACAGGTTACAACTATGTCAGCCCCAATGGCCGTCAAACATTCCTCGAGGTTTACGAACGTTCCTTTGCCAAGGATGTGGCCAAAATTCTCGATAATATTCCCCACGACAAACTGGCGATCCAGTGGGATGTCTGTCAGGAAGTTCTCGTATTTGAAGATTATTATCTCGGCCGGCCGGACGATTACGAACGGCAAATATTCGATCAGTTCGCCCGTCTGGCGAGCTGGATTCCCGAGCCGGTGGAGCTTGGTTTCCATATCTGCTACGGCAGTCCCGGTAATGACCATGTCATACGGCCGCAGGATTTCGCCCTGTCGGTGAAGATCGCCAACGGTATTGCCGAAGGCGTGAACAGGAAGCTGGAGTTCATGCACATGCCGGGGACGTTCGGTGAACCGGAAGCGTCTTTTTTTGAGCCGCTCCGGGATCTGCGGCTGCCGGCCGAATGTGAGCTTTATCTCGGACTTCTGTTTGACGATGAAGAGGAGGGCAATGAGGCGCGTATCGAGATGGCCAGGAATTATGTCGCGGACTTCGGTATCGCGACGGTTTGCGGCTGGGGACGGGCAAATGCCGATAGCCTGCCAAGCCTGCTTCGCTGTCACCAGGTGGCACTCGGCGACAGCGTCTGACCGTCAGCGCTAGCGCAATCATGGCAACAATTCCGGCCTGATGCCTGCTGATTTTTAAGAGCCGTGATGACCGAGGGACGAACCGCCACAGGCGTGCAGCACCTGTCCGGTAATGAAGCTGGCATCGGGTTTCAGGAAAAACTCGATGGCATAGGCAATTTCATCGGGCTCGCCCAGACGCCTGATCGGCATGCCACTCACAAAGGGTTCGAGGGCTTCCGGCCCCTTGCCCTCGAGATTGTTGCGGATGAACATTTCGGTGGCGGTGGGTCCCGGGGATACGCAGTTGACGGTGATGCCGTGGGGGCCCAGTTCCAGGGCCCAGGTGAGAGTCATGCCGATGATGCCGGCTTTGGCAGCGCTGTAACTCGTTCGGTTTTCCCGTCCAAGTGCGCCGCGCGATGACAGGTTGACGATGCGCCCATAATTGCGCCGTTTCATGGTCGGTAACACCGCCTGGGCACAGAGGATGGCAGCAGCAATATTGACATTGATGACGCTTTGAAAGGACTCGAGATCGACTTCCTCCAGAGGCTGGAGCACATTATAGCCCACATTGTTGACCAGAGCCGTGATGTCCCGGGTCGCGGTTATGGCCGACAGGACCTCTTTCGTTTCTTTGGTATCAGCGAGATCGACAGACCGGAATTCGCCGGGGAAGTTCTCGTCAGGCTTGTTGCGGGCCAGGCCAATAACCTCAAATCCGGATTGCGCCAGCCGTTTTGCCGTCGCCAGGCCGATGCCCTGGGTAGCGCCGGTAATCAGAACGCAATTCTCCGGATCCCTTGTCATGGGTTCTCCTCCTGTTTGAGGACGGCGGGATTAACGACCAGCGCGGGATCAAGACGGTTGTCAAAATAATCGATGATGTTTCTGGCGCAAGCGGTTGCCATTCGAGCCGAGCATTCCCGGGTGAATGCAGCGGAGTGCGGGGAAAACACAACATTTTCACAACCGAAGAGCGGATTGTCCGGCTCCGGCGGCTCTGTGGCAAAGACATCCAGTCCGGCACCGCCGAGATGGCCGGACTGAAGGGCGTCGCAGAGTGCGGTTTCATCGACGAGGCCGCCGCGGGCAACATTAATGACCCAGCTTCCCGCCCTCATGGCTTTCAGTTCCGGCGCACCAATCAGATTTTCCGTGCCTTTTGATTTGGGTGCATGCACGGTCACCACATCTACCTCGTCCAGTATTTCCCGCCAATCCCCGACAGGGATGTAGCCGAGACCGGAAATG
>JANQOC010000646.1 GCA_028279265.1 Hyphomicrobiales bacterium | reverse complement strand
AGAGCGGATCGATCTTCATCGACAAAGGCAATGGATGCATTGTTTACGGTTTCGCCCATACTGCTTGAGTGTTCATAAATCGAGAAACTGAACGACCAGACGATAAGGGCGACCAGGACCATATCGCTGAAAACGCTGCGGAGTTCCTTGGTACCGAGCCAGAATATGTTTGCCCAGGTCCTCACGCTAGGCCTCCTGCTTTTTCAGAAACAAAGCCGTGATCACAATGAAGACCGGAGCAAATGCCATGAGAGCGATGATATCAGGGAGGAGATCCGGAAAATTCAACCCCTTGGTGAAAGCCCCCACGCTCATATGTATGTAGTAGGTCGTCGGCCAGATCGAACCTATAAACCGGCCCCCACCTTCCAGTGTCGATACGGGCTGTATAAATCCTGAGAACTGCATGGTCGGCAGCATCGACAGAATTGCGGTGGCAAACACCGCCGCTACCTGGCTCTTCGTCACCGATGAAACAAGCAAACCGAATCCCGTCGATGCGATGACGTATAAAAAAGCACCCAGGCTCAGGGTTAGGAAACTGCCTTTGAAGGGAACCTGGAACAGCAGCAAAACAATGAGTGTCAGAATAATAAAATTTGCCATGCCAATGGCTATGTACGGTATCTGCTTACCGACCAGAAACTCATAACGATTGCTCGGCGTCACATAGAAGTTGATGATGGTGCCGATTTCCTTTTCTCTGGCGATACTGACGGCCATGAGAATAGCCGGAAACATCAACAACAGCAGGGCCGGGGTTGAAGGTCCGATGGCATAGATGCTTTCGAAGGAGGGATTATAGCGGAACCGCGGTTCAATGTTTGCCGGACCATACTCCAAATTCAATCCGGCCTGACGTGAAAGCTCAGCCAGGTACAGGGCATGTCCGCCGGCGACATACCCTTCGATCGTTCCGGCCCTCATCGTGTTGGCCCCATCGATCCATGCGGAAACCTCGGGTTGCCCGCCTTTTTTGATCTCGCGGCCAAAGCCCGGGGGAATTTCTATGCCCAGGGTGATGTCGTTGGATTTTAGCCGTTTTTCCAGTTCCTGCTTGTTTTGAATATCCGCTTTTTCAATGAAGTATTGAGAGCCCGAGAAGTTTCGCAGATATTCGCGGCTCTGGGGTGTTTGGTCGAGATCGAGGGCTGCATATGTCAGATTATCGACATCGGTTGAGATACCATAAGCGATGATGATCAGCAGGATCGAGCTCCCAACAAAAGCAAATGCAAGACGCACGGGATCACGGAGGACCTCCATTGTTTCGCGATAGCTGTAAGCAAGGAGACGGCTGAAGCTGAAGCCGAGCAAGTTGCGCTTATCAGATTTGGATGCCGCAGGAACAGACAACTGCAGTTCGGAAATTTCGGACTCCGCATCTTCGGCAATGTCTTTGGAATCGCCAATTGCATCTTCAATATAGAGGATGAACGCTTCTTCCAGGGAATCTACATCTTTTGATTTAACGAGATTGTCCGGCTGATCATAGACGAGCACCTGGCCGGCATGCATAAGTGAAATTCGATCGCAGCGTTCCGCTTCATTCATGAAATGGGTGGAGATAAAAATTGTGACTCTATCCCGGCGCGACAATTCGATGAGGAACTCCCAGAACTCGTCGCGTGCAACGGGGTCAACACCCGATGTCGGCTCGTCGAGAATGAGCATTTCCGGTTCATGGATAATTGCGACCGCAAGGGACAGGCGCTGGCGTATTCCCAGCGGAAGAGCCGAAGCGAGGGAATCCATATAGGCGCCGAGATTAAAACGACGGACGAGCGCAGAGATACGCTCAGCCGTCTTTTGCGGGCTAAGGTTGAACAGGTGTGCATGGAGTTCGAGATTTTGTCGAACTGTCAATTCACTGTAGAGCGAGAAGGATTGAGACATGAAACCCACACGCTTGCGGATTTCGAGATCGCTGGCATTAACAGATTTACCAAACAGGTAAGCCTCGCCTTCCGATGCAGGAAGTAGCCCTGTCAGCATTTTCATGGTCGTCGTTTTTCCACAACCATTGCTGCCCAGAAATCCGAATATCTCTCCTTCTTCGATCTCGAAACTGACCTGATCCACCGCAGTGAAATCACCAAACCGCCGTGTCAAACCTTTTGCGACAATTGCCGGCTGACCGTTGGCTTGTTCCCGAGGTGGGATCGTCAGTTCATCGCGCCCGTTTCTTTTCTCCTCCGGGAGCAGACCGACAAAAGCCTGCTCGAGATCCCGGGCCTGAGTCTTTTGTTTCAGTTGCGCCGGTGTGCCGGTATCGAGTACCCGTCCCGCATTCATCGCGACCAGCCAGTCGAAACCCTCGGCTTCATCCATGTAGGCCGTTGAAACAAGAACACTCATTTCCGGGCGTTCGGTGCGTATCGTATCTATGAGTGTCCAGAACTGGCGTCTCGATAGCGGGTCGACACCGGTCGTCGGCTCGTCAAGAATCAGGAGATCCGGGTCATGAATCAAAGCACAGCAAAGACCCAGTTTCTGCTTCATGCCACCTGACAACTTACCTGCCGGACGATCGAGAAACGGAAACAGCCCGGTCGCATGGGTTAGGCGATCAATCCTGGACTTGCGTTCCGCGCGTCCCTGATTGAAGAGCTTGCCAAAAAAATCCAGGTTCTCGAAAACACTCAATTCCTGGTAAAGATTCTTGCCAAGACCTTGTGGCATATAGGCAATTCTTGGCCCGACATTTTTGCGATGACGGGCTCTTGCAAGATTGCCACCTAAAACCTGAAGTATTCCGTCCTGGAGCTTTCGCGACCCGGCAATCAAACCCAGAAGCGTCGATTTTCCAACTCCGTCAGGTCCAATAAGGCCGACGATCCGGGATTGCGGGATATCAAGAGTAATATCGCTCAAGGCCCGGACAGCCTTATAGGCGTGGGTCACATTCCTCAATTGAGCAACGGGGCTTACATGCTCAACCATGGTATAGTTCTCACTTTAGTTCTGGCTGACGGTCTGTGTCGCATCCGGCGGGAGCTTCTGGAGGAATGCCGGCCATTCAGATTGCGTGTCACCGGAGAGGCGAACATAGGCGACACCCCGTACACCGGTTTTTACCTTTTCAATGTGCTGGAGCACGAGTTCCTGCGGTACGCGCACCTTGATGCGGAACATGAGCTTTTCGCGCTCGCTCAGGGTTTCAACCTGCTTCGGTGTGAACTGGGATTTTGGAGCCACGAAGCTCACTTGGGCCGGGATTGCAAATTCGACGACGTCCAGCTTAATGCGTGCCTCGCTTTCCAGAGACACGCGGTGGGCCTGTGTCGAAGGCAGAAAAAACTCCATATAAATGTCGGCCAGGTTGATGATGGTCAAAACCTTGCCACCGGACCCTAAAACCTCTCCCGGTTCCGCCAGGCGATAGAGAACCCTGCCGATTGTCGGCGATGAGAGTGTCGCATCCGCAATTCGCGTTTCAATTTCATGGGCGACCGCTTTTGCAGCATCCACACCGCGTTTTTTGGACAAACGATCTGCTTCGGCTGCAGCCAGTGTGGCCTGGGCGACATCGCGGTTGCTGAGGCGGATATCGTATGTTTCCCGACTTGTGTGCCCTTTCTCAACAAGACGGCTGGCACGCTCCAGTTCCTGTTTTGCGAGGAGGAGTTGAGCATTGGCTTGCGCGATGGCGGCTTCGGAGGCCTTTACCATGCTTTCAGCACTGGAGATCTCGGCTTTGGCGCGTAACAGTTGTGCCTGTAGTTCGGCTGTGTCGATCGTCGCCAGCAATTGACCCGGCTGGACCAGATCTCCTTCCTTAACCACGACCTTTTTTACCCAGCCTGGAATTTTCGTCGAGATATCAACCTGCACAGCCTCGATACGACCGTTCCCGTAAGCGATATCTTCGGGAAGATTGTTCGAACCGTTGACGAAAATATAATAGCCGGCGCCGCTCAGTAAAATAACGGCAACGCCGATGACGACAAGCCTGTTAATCTGCATCTCAACCTCACACGGAATTGCAGACAGTACGCGCATCCACGAGGTGGCATATTGCACCTCCCGAATGACACCGTATTGATCTGGGTCAATTTCGACAAAAATATGCGTATTGTATTGTCTCATCAGTTTAGTTGTTGCGGGGGCATTTTGAATACCGCCGGAAATCACCATTTCAACTGGGTTCAGTTCAAACCATGACAATACGCAACTTTGATAAGCTTTTTCAGCCGGGATCGGTGGCTCTGATTGGAGCCAGTGACAAAGTAGGATCGGTCGGGCGCACAATAAGTGACAATCTTTTCAAGGGCGGATTTGCAGGGCCTTTGTGGCAGGTCAATCCCAAATACCAGGAGATTAATGGCCACCCCTGCTATCAGAGTATCGAAGACCTGCCCGGAACACCGGACCTGGCTATTGTCGCCACGCCCTCAGAGACTGTCCCCGAAATAATTGCCGCTCTCGGAAAAGCGGGCACCAAGGCATGTGTCGTCATTACGGCCGGGCTGCGGAGACAAAATCTGACCCAGACCATGTTGGACCGTTCCCAGCCACATTGCCTGCGAATTGTCGGCCCCAACTGTCTTGGCATGATGGTGCCTGGCATTGGATTGAACGCGAGCTTTGCACATGCAATGCCCCTTGAGGGCGATCTGGCCCTTATATCTCAATCCGGGGCCATCATCAGTGCCGTTCTGGATTGGGCCACCGGAGAGGGAATTGGATTTTCGTCCATCGTGTCCATGGGCAACATGGCTGATGTCGATCTCGGTGACATGCTGGACTATCTGGCCGGGGATACCCGGACCCGGGCCATTCTCATGTATCTGGAACAAGTCACCAACGCCCGCAAGTTCATGTCTGCGGCACGCTCTGCAGCGCGCGTCAAACCCGTTGTGGTGATCAAATCCGGACGCCATGCCGAGGCTGCAAAAGCCGCTTATTCTCATACGGGAGCATTGGCCGGATCTGATAGTGTCTACAGTGCGGCATTCCACAGAGCCGGCATATTGCGGGTTCTTGATCTCGAAGATTTGTTTAATGCGGCCGAAGCTCTCAGTCGGTTGAAACCGATCCGCGGAGACAATCTCGCGGTTGTCACCAATGGCGGCGGTGCCGGGGTGCTGGCTATAGATCGGCTCATCGATTGCGGCGGCCATCTAACCAATCTATCCGAGCAGACTGTAGAACGGTTGAACAAGGTCCTGCCCCCCAATTGGTCGGGAGCAAATCCTGTTGATATCATTGGTGATGCCGGTCCGGAACGTTACCAAAAGGCGATGGAAGTGATTTTGGATGATCCTGATATTGATGCGGTCCTGGTCATGAACTGTCCGACAGCGCTCGCATCAAGTGCCGACGCGGCCCGGGCCACGATCAAGACCATTGATAAACACAATAAACAGAAGAAAAATCCCAAGGCTATTCTAACCGCATGGCTAGGGGATGGTGCTGCGCAAGAAGCCCATGAACTTCTTTCGAACAATGGCTATCCAACTTATGAAACCCCGGCTGATGCGGTCCTTGGTTTTACTTATCTCAGCCGCCATTTCAGGGATCAGGAAGCCTTGATGCAAACACCTCCAAATCTGCCGGAGGGATTTACCAACGACACGGATTCGGCAAGGGCTGTCATACGCGGCGCTCTGGATGAAGATCGGAAAATACTCACCGAACTGGAAGCCAAATCGGTTTTGAAAGCCTACGGCATCCCGACCGTGGAGACCTTAACCGCACGATCGCCAAGGGAGGTGGAAGATATCGCGGGGCAAATCATAGATCGTCATAGCTGCGATATTGTCATCAAGATATTGTCAAAGGATATCACCCACAAATCCGATGTCGGGGGTGTCGTCCTTGGGTTGCCCAATGCCGCGGAGGCAAAACACGCAGCCCGGGAGATGTTAGGCC
>JANQOC010000098.1 GCA_028279265.1 Hyphomicrobiales bacterium | reverse complement strand
CCATCACTTTTCGCTCGGGTGTCATCGGCGGGACCCTGGATTGCATCCGCCACGGCAGCTTCGGACTTGGTTTGGGTGCTTTCCTCTGCGGTTTCTTGCGAGGCGGCGCTCAGTTCAGAATTCGCAACATGAGGCTGTTCCTGAGCCTCGGTTGAGCTCGCTTCAACTTTTGGATCATCACCCGGTAAATCTGAATTACCGGTCTGCTGTTCCGCTACCGATTCAGCAACCGCCTCGGGCTGATCTGCATCGGAAGATTTCTGGTCGTGGCCCTCCTGGGAGGACTTACCGCTGGAGGCGTCGGATTGTGCAGCCTTTTTTCTACGTTCTGATTTAAAAGACAGAAAGCTCAATATCTCACCCAGCTCATCGGCGGAACAGCCGAGTATGGACATCATTCCCGGTTGAATAACAAAGCCACCGTCACCCGTAGCACCTTCAGGTGGTTTCTCCTCTTTGCCTTCCACTGATCGCCAACTCGTCAGTGGGCGAATCATATCCGCCAACCGCTCCAACATATCTATGCGTACCGCACGCGATCCGCACACTTTGTATCCCGAAATAAGATAAAAATTCTGCGGCAGTTTCCGATCCGCCAGCACGGACGTTAATCCGGCTTTGGGAGGTTCAGGATAGTCCTGCAAATCATAGCCATGTTTTTCACCTGCCTGGAGGATCCACAACATACGCCTCAGATCACTCGATGCGGGTTTTAGAAGAATGGGAAAATAAATATTGAAAGCTCCGAAACGAACGCCGAATTTCCGCAGCTGCGCCCGCTCGGTCTGATTCAGAGATTTGAGCTCTTCAGATATCTCTTCTCTTTTTATGATTCCAAAATTTTCTTTCAACCGGTAAGCGATACCGCGGGCAAGTCCCGAAACATCTTCGGCAAGCTGCAGGGCGAGGAGCGGTTGCAGTTTTTCTTGCAACTGTTCATCGATCCAGGATTGAAGCCTCGTACTGATCTTTTCCTTGTTCTCACTTGTCAGATGTTCGTCGCAGCGAATGGAGAAGCCCGGTTTCAACGGGTCTTCGCCAGCTTCGAGATTTGCGATGACTTCATTGTTCCAGGATATCGTTCCATTCCGCGCCAGTTCAAAAGCAGTGCTCTTTGCGGAACTAATTCGACGGGTCCGCATCGCAAGCTCTTTTGTGAGAATTTTCGCTGCAGCATTTCTTGCCGCCTTGCCGCGAATTCCGTCACCTCGATTATCCGGCGTAAATTTGAAACCCAGAAGTTCACCGACATAGTGTTTTTCAACGTAGACTTTGCCTTCTTTCGTAATCTCAGCAAACATCTCGTCTTCATCACGCAGACGCTTCATCAATATTGATGTTCGTTGATCGACAAACCGCTTTAGGAGTTGTTCGTGCAGGGCATCGGACAAGCGATCTTCGATCTCACGGGTTTTCTGCTGCCAATGAACGGGATCATCCAGAAGATCGGGGCGATTTGAAATGAAGGTCCATGTCCGAATATGCGAGATTCGAGTAGACAAGGTATCGATGTCGCCATCCGTACGGTTTGCCTGCTCCACCTGTTCCGATATCCAATCGTCGGGAATATGTCCGGCGTCGCTAATGGCAAATTTGTAAATTGATTTGACCAGATCAGCGTGGCTGGCAGAAGAAATCTTCCGGTAATCAGGAATCTGACAGATATCCCAAAGTTTCCTGATAGCAGCCGGGGCGATAGCCACAGACTTAATGTTGGCATCCAAACTGACATTTTCCAGCGCAATGACATCGTCGGAGAGACGTGCCCGGGTGAGGTTTGGCTGGTTGGGGGATTTCGACAGGCTGTCTTTGAGCGCTTGCAGGCTCGAATAGTCGAGGTCCGAATTTCGCCACTGTAGAATTTTCAAAGGCGGAAATTCATGTGTCTCAAGCTGGGTGATGAGTTCAGAATCAAAGGAATCGACATTGCCAGTGACACCAAAAGTCCCATCATTCATATGACGCCCGGCCCGGCCCGCTATCTGGCTGAGTTCAGCGGGTGTCAGTTCCCTGTGTAACTGGCCATCAAACTTTCTGGTCGCGGCAAAGGCAACGTGATTAACATCGAGATTCAATCCCATTCCAATCGCGTCGGTTGCAATCAGAAAATCGACATCACCGGACTGGTAGAGTTCCACCTGCGCATTTCTTGTGCGTGGGCTCAACGCCCCCATCACAACTGCCGCACCACCGCGTTGCCTGCGGATGAGCTCTGCTATCTCGTAAACCTCATTGGCTGAAAACGCCACTATTGCCGTCCGTCTCGGCAAACGTGTCAGTTTTTTCATGCCTGAATAAGTGAGTTTTGAAAGTCGCGGCCGGGTTATGGAATTTGAACCCGGCAACAGCTGAGAAATGAGCGGCTTTATCGTCAGTGAACCCAGCAGCAATGTCTCCGATTGTCCCCTGGCCGAAAGAAGACGATCTGTGAAAACATGACCGCGCTCGGGATCTGCAGCCAGCTGTATTTCATCGATCGCCAGAAAATCAACGTCCAGATCACGGGGCATGGCCTCAACCGTACTGACATAAAATCTGGGATTTGCCGGCTTGATTCTTTCTTCGCCTGTGATCAGGGCAACCTGCGACGCTCCGACTTTTCCGACAATGCGGTCATAGACCTCCCGGGCCAGCAATCTCAGCGGTAACCCGATCAGGCCTGACTGATGACCCAGCATACGTTCAATGGCCAGGTGCGTTTTGCCTGTATTTGTGGGGCCGAGTACCGCCGTGACAGATCGACCCAAAGCAGCCGTCGGTGACCTTTTGTGTGCGTCAATGCTCATCGACTAACTCCTGAATTGTCACGGAGGATCCTGGGTGTTGATACACTCATACAAATAAACTTCAGATCTAGTGGATTTCTAATGTTACCTGTGTGGTAATCTCGGCTTTTGGATGCAGCAACATTTCCGTCGCGATTAGGTTGTCCGTAACAGATTGATCTCAGCTTTCGCGTGTGAACCTTTGCCGGCCCATCATCATCTTTTGCTGGATTATATCGACTTACAATGGGATTACGACCATACCACGACAATAATTCCGGGGGAACATAACATCATTAAGCCTTGGGAAACAATGACGAAATTTCATCCAATCAAAGGCGATCCGGAGCTGATTATCTATCTGTTTCAGCACCATCCAATGTTGCCGGTTTAGCTGAATTCAGTCTGTTACTGGGCCTCCGGCGCCCGTTTGTCGGGTTTGAAACGGACCGCCGGATTTGGATGTCGGCTATCTAATCAATCCAGGCCAGCCGATTTTGTTTGGTACCGTTGATATTCAACGTCTTTGTGGTCAGGGTTGCAAATCCAAACGGGGTCGGCACTTTGATGTGGTAAGGCACGTGAAGCTGCCCTTCGTTCACCGACATCAGCCAAATCTGGATTTTATCCGACTGGGATAGAAAAGCGGCCAACTGGTTGTTGCGCTCGTGCCCTGAAATCGGGAAATATTTTACGCGACAAACAACCGCTGTACCTTTCAGACCGTTTAGATCATCGACCTGAACATTTTTCTTATAGGACATGACGAGATCAAATCGCTCTTTACCGTCAAAAATCGGTATCCGACGATTGCAGGGATTGTGTTTCGCTGATTTTTTGCCCTGCAGGGCAATCAGGACCAGCGCCGACATCGGATCAACGACATTTCTCAGATCTCTCTTCGACACGGGGATGCGCATACCGTCGTTTTGAACAGGTGGGTTGGCGACCACGCTTTTGACCCGATTACGCTTGAATTGCATCTGCAGATTTTCAGATCGATCGCTGGAACGGAAATCGAAGGAAAATGAAGCCGGTATGGGGCCGGTTTTGGAAATTTTTCCGACACTGTGAGTTGTTCCGGTCCACTCAAACAAAATACCGCTCAAAACCGACAGTTTCGTCGTTCCTATCATCGAATAGGCGCCACGCGACAAATTCGACTTCAACTCAAATTTCCCCAGGGGAAATCCATTGAATTTTATGCTGTATACGGCATCTATTTGGGAGAATTTGCTGTCAGCTGACGCTGAAGACGTTGGTAAAATTACCGGTGTGATACCCAGAATAAAAACGATAAACGCGACACAAACTCGATACATCATTTTACTTTTACCTACTCACATATCAGACCCGGCTGCGACTATCCAATTGGCGATTGCCTCGCGACCAGAACCTGAACTCTCAGAATACAGAGAAATCTGCCGATTATGTGTCTCAGAGCCCAGGAGAAATCCTGAGTCACCCACGCTATCGTTAGATATCCGATAAGCTCAAAGTGAATGAAAAAGCTTAAAAATTACTAAATCCATGTCGCGAAACGAGTATGACTTCGGGGTTGACGATGCCGATCCGAAAAAGTTATATGATCGCCTTGATTGACCGCATGACTGCTTCGATCAGGTTATCACTCAATTGCAAATCCTCATCTTGGCTCCTTGTTTAGGGGTCTTAGACAGAGCAGGCTTAGATTTAAGGAATTTACAAATGTCACGGCGTTGCGAACTCACTGGAAAAACAGTCATGACGGGTAATAATGTCAGCCACGCAAATAACCGGACAAGACGGCGATTTTTGCCCAATCTCTGTCAGGTGACTCTGCTAAGCGATGCATTGGGCCAGAAAATCCGATTGAAAGTCAGTGCCAGCGCCCTGCGAACTGTCGAACACAGAGGCGGGCTTGATGCCTTCCTTGAAAAGGCGAAAGAGGCAGACCTGTCTTTGAAGGCTCAGAGACTGAAGCGTAAAGTTGCCAAAGC
>JANQOC010000096.1 GCA_028279265.1 Hyphomicrobiales bacterium | reverse complement strand
GCCCGGTGCATTTGAATTGATTGTCGGAACAAACGAGGATGTAACATTCGGCCCGGTCATTATGTTCGGTAAGGGGGGGACGGCAGTTGAAGTGATCGGAGACACTGCCGTGGCCCTGCCGCCTCTGAATTTGAAGCTGGCATACGATTTAATGGAGCAAACACAAATCCATGAGTTGCTCCAGGGATATCGGGACCGGCCCGCAGCCGACATGAAAGCCGTTGCTTCAACTCTCGTTCGCGTATCCCAGATGATTGCCGAACTGCCGGAGATTATGGAGCTTGATATCAATCCTCTCCTCGCAAATGAAAACGGCGTTATCGCCCTCGATGCAAGGATCGTTGTCGACCAAACAAAGGTCGAAGAAGGCAAGTTAAATCCACGATTTGCCATTCGCCCCTATCCCCAGCAATGGGAACAAATGGAAACCTTGTCGAACAGTAGAGAAATTCTTATCCGGCCCATTCGACCCGAGGACGAACGCTATTATGACACGTTCATGGACAAAACAAGTCTGGAAGATATTAAACTGCGTTTGTTCGCACCGATGCGCCGGCTTTCCCACAAATTTATCGCGCGTTTAACGCAGATTGACTATGCGAGGGCCATGGCATTCATAGCGATCGATCAAGATGAGGATGAGCTGCTGGGGGTTTCACGTCTGGCGAGCGATCCGGATTACGTACGCGCCGAGTACGCGGTCATTACGCGCAGCGATGTGAAAGGACAAGGAATTGGCTGGGCCCTTATGAGACGCCTGATCGACTATGCAGAAGATGAGGGTATTCAGGAGCTATGGGGCCAGGTCCTGCGCGAAAACCGCGGCATGCTGAAGATGTGCCGGGAGCTCGGATTCACCGTCGAACCGGATCAGGAAGATCCGTCTATGGTTATTGTGACATTGCGGGTGCAAGACGCGGCATCGTCGAAATCGCAGGCCTAGTTAGAAACAAGGATCGCATTTCTGAACAGCCTAACGGCTTTTTGCTGACCTTTAAGCCAAGCTATTGATGTCTCTGTAAAAGAACAAAGCGCGATGGGTCAGAATTTCGATTGATTGTATAATTTTGCTCTGACTTTCAATCAGTCGGTCACAGGTTCGATACCTGAAGAGCTGACTAATTCTTTCAAAGACTTAGCCGAAATATCTCTTTCCTAAGTAATCCCCAAATCCGTAAAGGCTAAGCGGCTCTCGGAACCCTGCGAACACATCACTCAGAACAGCGGAAGTTTCATAATCACAACACTCAGATATCGTGATAAATTTACGTAACTGTGAGGATAAAAGCTCGGCAACTAATCAATTAGGGGCTTAGTCATGTTGCTATATCTAACTCGGTTCGCTTTTGAACCGCCTTTGCAGGACAACAATTGCTAAGGACCCATTGGATGACGGTATTCAAGTCAGGTTCGAGATCAACGGCCAAACCGCTATGAAACGTCTGCCAGGCTTCATCGTAAGGGGGTCTGACGCAGGTCAGGATCGGAATATTGTGATCCATGGCCTTGGCAAAATAATCAATTAGGCCGCGGCCATGACTTTCCGCCCGGCCGAAACGGTTTATGATCAACAGATCCACCCGGTCGGCAATCGCACCTTCCAGGGCCCCGGACGCGTCAGCCAGGCCGGATTCTCGGAGCCGGCAACCGGAGGCGCATTGGCCCCTGTCTTCCCAGATGTCGAAGGCTTCATCAGTTCGCAGATCGACGACGTGCACCTCGGTGGCGCAGGAGGCCAGTCCATTGGACGTCTGGATCAGACCCCCGAGTCTCAGGCCCGAGTTCTTGAGCTCCCGGGATACTCGCTGCAACAAATCCTCGAGATTAAAATGGCGCCGGTAATTTATAGCGGCAATCGCTGGCATGGGCTTGAACTTTCAGTGTACGCGCAGGTTGTGGCTGGCAGGTTTGTCTGATTCATCGTGCGTCAACATGTCTGAAAAAAATAACAGCAATGCAAAATTAATTCTTGATTCATATCAATGAATAGTTTCTCATGATTGCACGAACATACTTTCAGATCATGAAGCTTGGATTCCAAAGGGATAAAAACAACCTTGGGAGGGGCTTTCGTGATTATCAACCTGCCGTCCTTTTTTCTTTCACGTATTTTTTCCAAGTTCAGATTCAAAACCATTTTAAAGAGTGTGCCCGTCGCCGGAGCCCTCTTCGGAATCTCATTGGTCTTACTCATCTCGCCCCCTCTAATGGCGCAGAGTTTTGAGGCTGTTAAACCGATAAAAGTCGATCCGAATCTGGCGGCTCTTGGCAAGCGTCTCTTTTATGATCCCCGACTGTCGGGGGATACATCGTCTTCCTGTGCCAGCTGTCATCAGCCGGATAAAGGCTTCACCGACGGTAATGCGCTTTCGGATGCCTATAGCGGTGCGCAGCATTTTCGCAATGTTCCGACGCTCGCGAATGTCGGGCATTGGGCAGCATGGATGCATGACGGGCGCCTGGGAACCAATCTGAACGACGTCACCCGGGAAATGATTACAGAGACATATCTGATGAATATGGATATGCGCCTGATGCAGGAACGCCTGAAGCAGGATCCCGAATATGTGAAGATGTTCAAGGCGGCGGGTATGAGCGAACCTTCAAATGGAGGCGCGCGCCGGGCAATTCAAAACTTTCTCAGAACAATCACCTCATCGGGTGCGCCTTTCGACAAGAAGACCATGTCGGCATCGGCACAGAGAGGATTCGGACTGTTCAAGGGCAAGGCCGGTTGCGCAAGCTGTCATTCCGGATCCCGGTTTACCGATGATAAGCCTCATAATACGGGGGTCCCGGACAATCCGGAAATCTGGTCGACACCGCTGCGCCATATCACATTTGTCACCTATGCCAAATTCATGGGCATTGAAAACTACATGAATCTGCGCAGGGATCCCGGAGCCTTCATCCGAACCCACAGGGAAGAGACCCGTGGTCAGTTCATGACACCGACATTGCGCGAATTAACATACACCGCGCCTTACATGCACAACGGCGTGCTGGAGTCGCTTGAGGATGTGGTCGAGTTTTACAATCGCGGTGGCGGCAATGACCCGAACAAGGACTCGCGACTGAAACCTCTGAACTTGATATCGAGCGAGAAAAAGGACCTGGTCGAATTCCTCAAGGCCTTGTCCGGGGATAGTTTTGATCGCGACGACTATGTCTGGAGGGACGATATTCCAAGCGACTATCCGGTCATCAAAAACTGGCGCAAAGCGAAGAACTAGGGAGAACGGAAATGAGAAATTTGTGGATCTGTCTGGTTATTGCGGTTGGCGCGCTTCTGATGACTTCAAGCCTGACACTGGAAACCTGGTCACAATCCCCGGAACGGCCGGCAAATCTGGCGGCTCTTGGAGATCCGCCTGAGCCGGCGGATAATAAGGGAACACCGGCGAAGATCGAATTGGGGAAAATGCTGTTTTTCGATCCGCGTATATCGGGCAATGGCAATATGCCCTGTTCGGCTTGTCACGCTCCCGATGCCGGCTGGGATTTTCCTGAGAAAATTTCCCTGGGCTATCCTGGAACGACTCACTGGCGGAACAGTCAAACCGTTGTCAACGCGGCCTACTACAGCAAGCTTTTCTGGGCTGGGTCGTCGAAGTCCCTCGAAGGTCAGGCCCGGTCTGCGGCTCGCGGAGCTGTCGCCGGCAATGGTGAAGACGATATGATGGAATCCAGGCTCGCTTTTATTCCCGAATATCGCAAGCGTTTCCGGGAGGTGTTTGGCGACCGGTGGCCCCGAATTCGCAACGCGTATCGGGCTATGGCCGCCTATCAGCGCACACTGGTACAAACGGACACGCCGTTCGACAAATATATGCGCGGTGACGACAAGGCCATCAATGACGAGGAAAAACGCGGTCTGGATCTGTTCACGGGCAAGGCCGGATGCGTGCAATGCCACAACGGCGCTCTGCTTTCCAATGAACAATATTACAACACGGGTGTTCCCGCCTATGACGGTTGGGAAACAGATGCGGTGGCCCAGATCACTTTCCGTTTCGAGCTTCTTGCCAAAGGTGTCACTCAGGAAAAATACAGGAAGTGGAAAGACGATCCGGGACTGTATTTCCGAACCAAGCAGGAGAGCGATCTCGGTAAGTTTCGTGTCCCGAGTCTGAGATACACAAAATATACGGCTCCCTACATGCACAACGGCATGATTGAAAGCCTTGAGGACGTCGTCGAGTTCTACAACAAAGGCGGCGGCAAGAATGACTGGGCCGCAACCAAAACAAAGCTTCTGAAACCACTGCGACTGAGCTCATCGGAAAAAGCGGCTCTGGTGGCTTTTCTTGAAACACTAAGCGGTCCGCGCATTGAAGTCGACGAACCGGACTTGCCGGAATATGAAGCTTTACCGGCCGTTGGCAGTAATTGAGGAGACCCGAAACATGTCAATCATAGAAGAAAATAAAACCAATCCGAGCGGGTCGGAAGAGAGCAAGTCGGCCGAACCTTCCCGTTCCTGTCTCATAAACCGGCGCGAATTTCTGCTGACCTCGGGGGTGGCGACGTTCACTCTTATGGTCGCAGTGAAGGGGCTGCCGGCACAGACTCTGCCGGGCGTCGTGGCGACCTATCCGCGTAAGCTGATCGGCAAACTGTCAGAACTTAAAGTCGACGAGCCCCTGGATTTCAATTACCCGGACGAGAACAATTATTCCGAATCCATTCTTGTCAAACTGGGTACGGAAGCCGGCGGTGGTATCGGTCCCGAGAAGGATGTCGTGGCCTTCAACTATACGTGCACGCACCAGGGCGGCCCCCTGCAGGGCACCTACCAGGCGCGAGACAAGGCGCTCGGCCCCTGTCCGCTGCATCTCACAACCTTTGATCTGACCCGCTTCGGCATATTCATTTCCGGCCAGGCTTATCAAAGCCTTCCCCAGGTTCTGCTCGAACTCGAGGGAGACAATATTTTTGCCGTGGGCATGTTCGGCTTGATTTATGGCCGCTTTGACAATCTGCAATCATAGGAAGACGAACGATGGCAACACCATATTATATTCCAAGAACTAATGTTCCCCTTCCGCCAAAAGATGCGGATGTCATATCAACTGCCTGCGACTACTGTATCGTAGCCTGCGGCTACAAGGTTTATCGCTGGCCGGTTCGCGGCGGCAAAGTCGGTGGTCCGAAAGCCGATCAGAACGCGTTCGGCGTTGATTTTCCCGTGGATCCCCTGGGTCCCTGGGTAGCGCCAAACCAGTACAATATCGTGCTTCACAACAACGAACCCCACCATGTGATCATCATTCCGGACAAGGATGCCAAAGCGGTCAATCCCGATGGTAACTCCTCGATCCGCGGTGGCGCCATCGCGCAGAAGGTCTACAACCCGCAGACCCCGACTCGGGACCGGCTCAAATCGCCGATGATCCGCATGTTCGGTGTGCTAATGCCGGTTCCCTGGGACTTCGCCATGGATATTACCTCGGAAGTCATCAAGCATGTGATCGATGTCCACGGCACCAACGCGTACGGTATGAAGACATTTTCCTATGGCTATATGGAAAATACCTATGCCATTTCGAAATTTGCCCTGCGCCACATCAATACCGCGAACTTTACCTTCCATGACACGCCATCGGACGTGACATCGACGCCGGGATTCCGGGATGCAGGATTTGATAATTTCGGTCCGGCTTACGAAGACTGGCGGGATGCCGAGACGCTCCTCATGTGCGGTACGGACCCTTACGAGTCAAAGACAATCCTGTTTACCGACTGGATCATGCCGGGCATTGCCAACGGCCAAAAGGCCATCTTCCTGTTGCCCCGTAAAACCGGCGGTGTGGCTTATGCAGAAAAGAATGGCGGCCTCTGGCTCGACATTCTCCCGGGGACGGACCTACCCGTCGTCCTGGCCATCGCGCGAATCATCGTTGAGAACGGCTGGGAAGACAAGGAATGGATCAAGAACTGGGTCAATGACAAGTGGGGATCATCCTCCGGCTTCGGTCAGGGCACGCGTAACACGCCGTGGCAATGGCGGACCACCTGGGGCAAATTCCAGACTTCCGGATTTGAGGACTGGAAGAAATGGCTTCTGGCCCAGGACTATGCCAAGCCGGAAGCGGCGGCGGCTATCGCCCAGATCGATGTGAAGAAGATCCAGACAGCGGCCGAATGGATGGGCAAACCCAACGGCAACAAGCGCCCGAAAACATCGATCATGATCGAGAAAGGGTTCTACTGGTCGAACAATACCGGCAATACCCAGGCCATTTCCGCATTGGGTATCGTTTGTGGTGCCGGAGGCCGGCCCGGCCAGGTCATCGGCCGTGCCGGTGGACACCAGCGCGGCGGATTGCGTGGCGGCAAATATCCGCGCAACAAGTCGCCGGAAAAACTGCCGGGACGTCGCCGGCGGGCTTTGGATACGGATCGCTACCTGGTTTCCGGCCATACCCGATTTGCCCATGTGATCGGCAATACATGGATTCAGTCCATGTGCGGAAGCCAGGGACTGGCGCGGCGGTTTAATGAACTCACGGTTCAAAACCCGCACCAGATCATGTCATTCGACAAGCAGGATATTATCGATACGCTGAAGAAACGCGCTGACAGTGGCGGCATGGTGGTCCTGGATCAGGATATTTATCTGGTCGATCCCATTGGCGCCCGCTATGCGGATATCATTTTCCCGGCGGCGGGATGGGGCGAAGACACTTTCACCCGGGCGAACGGGGAGCGGCGGCTCCGCCTCTATCCCAAGTTTTACGATGCTCCCGGTGAAGCCAAGCCGGACTGGTGGATTATGGCCGAGCTCGGCAAGCGTATGGGCTTTGACGGTTTCGACTGGAAAAATTCCAACGATGTGCTGGA
>JANQOC010000639.1 GCA_028279265.1 Hyphomicrobiales bacterium | reverse complement strand
TAACTTCATGGGCGGATCCCTGGGAATGGCGGCCGGAGAGGCTGTGATTACCGGCATGATGCTGGCAGTGGAAAACCGGTCTCCCTTTATTCTTTTTGCTGCATCCGGTGGCGCGCGCATGCAGGAAGGCATTCTATCGCTGATGCAGATGCCGCGCACCACGGTAGCCGTTCAAAAACTGCGCGAAGCCTCATTGCCCTATATCGTTGTGTTGACGCACCCGACGACAGGAGGGGTGACGGCGTCGTATGCGATGCTTGGGGATATTCATATCGCCGAACCCGGGGCTTTGATCGGATTTGCCGGCCCCAGGGTCATCGAGCAGACGATTCGGGAACAATTGCCGGAAGGTTTCCAGCGGGCAGAATATTTGCTCGAACACGGCATGGTGGACATGGTGGTTCATCGGCACAAAATGCGTGAAACGCTCATAAACTTATGTTCATTGTTGTATCAATCGGATCAACTCCTCATAAAGGATGAGGAGATTCAGACGGTGAACAGGACCATCACCAGCGAACCTGAATTAGAGGAAGAAATCGAGATACAGAATGAGGTGGCTGCTGAATCCCCGGACACAGTCGAAGTCGTGGATGATGCGAAAGTTGAAATTATAGAACCCGAAGATTCCTCTGAAGACGTGCCCGAGAAAATCTCAGACAGTGCGAAAGATGTCGAAGAGATAAAGGAAGCGGAACAAACTCCGGCAAAAAATTAAATTTTCGATTTTCAAAAACTGATCACTAAATTGACTTACCTGATGACGTGGCGGAGGAATTGCTGGTGGACAGCACGAACATTCTAAGGCAGTTCGAAGCGCTTCACCCGAAACTCATCGATCTCTCCCTGGATCGGGTCTATCGTCTTGCCGAAGATCTTGGGAATCCTCAAAACAATCTGCCATCGACGATCCATATAGCCGGTACGAACGGCAAGGGATCGGTCTTGGCCTTTCTGGGTGAAATGCTCAGGGCGGACGGGAACCGCGTACACGAGTTCATATCTCCGCACCTGATCAGCTTTCATGAACGCATCAGATTGTCGACGAAGGGTAAAACCCGGAAGATTTCTGAAAATCAGTTGATCGATATCCTCGAACGCGCCCAAAAAGCAAATGAAAACCGAGAGATCACTTTTTTTGAAATCACCACCCTTGCGGCTTTTCTGGCGTTTTCAGAAACGCCTTCCGACTATCTGGTCCTCGAAACCGGATTGGGGGGGCGTTTGGACGCGACCAATATCGTCCAGCGGCCGGAACTCTGTATTCTCACGTCGATATCCATGGATCACGCCAATTTCCTCGGCGATACGGTCGAAAAAATAGCAGGTGAAAAAGCGGGAATTCTGAAATCCGGTGTTCCCTGTATTGTGGCGCCCCAAAAAGAGGAAGTCCTCGATGTTATTGAGGCGCGAGCCGCGGGACTCGATTGCGATCTGAAAATTGCGGGTCGTGACTGGGATGCATTCGAGCAAGCGGGCCGGCTCATTTTCCAGGATCACAATTCCCTTTTGGACTTACCGTTGCCCCGGCTTGCAGGCCGTCACCAGATTGAAAACGCCGGTTCGGCAATTGCCGCCTTTACAAGATTAGCTCATGACAAGGTGGATGAATCATCAATAGCGCGCGGCCTCACCCAGGCACGCTGGCCGGCCAGGTTGCAGCGGCTGGAAGAAGGAGCGCTGTTTGACCTGGTTCCCGATGAAACGGAAATCTGGGTCGATGGCGGACACAATCCCGCCGCCGCTCAGACCGTTTCCCGCTACATGGCAGAACTGGAGGACAGGGTTTCACGCCCGCTGCATCTGATATTCGCAATGATGGCCGGGAAGGATGCCGCCGCTTACCTGAATTGCTTTAAAGGCCTTGCGGAATTCGTCGCAACGGTCACTATTCCCAATCAGTCCGGCAGCTATGACGCACCGTCTTTGAAGAAAACCGCAACGGCCTGCGGCTTGAATAGTGACGCCTTCACGAGCCTGAAAGAGGCGCTTTCAAACTGCGGGAAACGAAATGCGCATCCGCCTCGAATCCTGATTTGCGGCTCGCTTTACTTCGCCGGACAAGTTCTCGAGCTCAACGATTGCGCGATTTAAAAAGACGGCGACATTTAACCGGAAATCAAAAAGATAACCGGTAAACAAAAAGGCCCCGAAGCGGGGCCTTTGCTCAAAAATCGATGAGCGGATGCAATCAGGTATTTTCGTTGATCCAGTCAACGATCTTGCTTTTTGGCAGTGCGCCCATCTGGGTGCTGCTGACTTCACCATCCTTGAAGATCATCAGGGTGGGAATTGCGCGAATGCCGAATTTTGTCGGGGTATCCGGATTCTCGTCAATATTCAATTTGGCAATCTTGACCTTGCCGCCTAGCTCTGAAGCAATCTCTTCGAGCGCGGGTGCAATCTGCTTACACGGTCCGCACCACTCTGCCCAGAAATCTACCAAAACGGGCTCTGAGGACTTTAGTACTTCTTGCTCAAAATTATCGTCCGAAACAGATGATGTCGTCATTCATACCTCACAATTCTGAAAAGGGCCCGAAATGGGTTTCTGATAAAGCGTAGACTGAACGTAAGAACGGAACAGCGAACCGTCAAGTGCGCTTTGCCGCGACACGGTAGAGTTCTTTTTCCTGTTGATCGAGAAAATCGGATGGAATTTCCATGATCGCCGGACCATATGTCCAGAGAATCGAACAAGTAACTGTTTTGTCTGGATAAATTTCCCTCAACGCATATCTGTATGCGGCCAGCTGCGCAATGTAGCTGTCGGCGACATCCTGAACGAATGACGGCGGAGGCCTGTTTGTCTTGTAATCGACGATCAAAATTTCTCGATCTCGTATAGCCAGGCGATCTATTTGCCCGCTTATCAGGACGGGAACGCCTTCTTCTTCTTCGGGAACGATTCGTGCCGACACCGAAACCTCTGCCTGACTGTCGGGGCCGAACAATGAGCCGAATTTCTCATTGTTCAGGACTTCGAGTACCTCGGCAACAATTTGTTCACCGATTTCCTGGCCTAAATCGCCACGGCGCGCCTCCACAAGCCTGTTCGCTGCCGCTTCCCAAGTCTCCGGACCGAGGTTCGGCAGGTATTCGAGCAAAGTGTGGGTTAACAGACCGCGTGCAAAACGATTG
>JANQOC010000636.1 GCA_028279265.1 Hyphomicrobiales bacterium | reverse complement strand
GGAGATGGCAATCGTGCCATCATTCACGAACGCTTCATGATTTTTCTCGATCTCCGTCAGATCGTAGAGGTAATTGACCATGATTCCGTATGACTGGCGCCAGCCATTTTCCGACTGATCGCCGCGCATATGGACCTGTTCCAAACGCGCCCCGTTACCGAGGTGGAACCTGGCAACGGGATCCAGAGGTCTCTGCTTCCTGTTCTTGGCGCTGATCAGATATTCCATCGCCAGATTGAGAATATCGGCTTCTTCCGACGGCAGAATATCATGCTTCAGTCCGGCATCGGCGCGCAGTGTCTGCAAACTCGATCGCTGGCTCTCATCGAGCCTTGGATCATCATCCCTGTAATTCTCATCCAGCCACTTTCGAAACCCCGGCAGCGGGGAAAGTGTGACAAAGGTTTTCAACGACGGAATTTCATTCTGCAGATCCGAAGCCACCTGCTTTATGAGAAAATGTCCAAATGAAATACCCCGAAGCCCGGGCTGGCAGTTGGATATGGAATAGAATACCGCGGTATTGATATTCTTTGCGCCGTTGTCCTCGGAACTCTGCGCCAACAGGTCCTGGATCGATCCGGGAATCTGATCCGTCAGGGCCACCTCCACGAATATCAGGGGTTCGTCGAAAAGTGAGGGATGAAAAAAACCGAAACAACGCCGGTCCCGGGGATCCAGGCGGCGGCGCAAATCATCCCACCCTTGAATCTGGTGGACTGCTTCGTAGGCAATGATTTTTTCGAGGATGGCCGCGGGGGTATTCCAGTCAATCAGATGCAATACCAAAAATCCGCGATTAAACCAGGATGTCAAAAGGTGTTGCAGGTCCCGATCCAAACGCTTCAGATCGGCATCGTCACCGATGAACGGAAACAGGTCCGCCCGCATGGAGACAATCTTCGCTGTCGCACCCGGAGCCAGATTAAGACGCCGGAAAAACTCCTGCTGCGGGGATTCAACGGCTCGGGCCAGCCGATCCAGGCTTTCGGCGCCGGGATGAAACAAATAGGCTGAGGCAGCCTCGCTTATCTGTCGGCTGGAGGGGATGATTTTTTTCGCCAGAAATGCGAAAAACGCGCCTTTTTCTTCCTTTTCCAAAGCCTCGTACCGCTCCAATATCTGCTGAGCCATGGCGACCCCGGAGGCTTCGCCACGGGAAGACAACAGGGCCAGGCAAAGATCCTCGAGGCTTTCGTGACTGCCACTGAATGAGAGATCGATCAGCGCCTTACCGCGATTGGAAAGGGACGACAGAATATCTTGAAAAAATGAGATGCTCAAAATCTGACCTCAATTGTTCCCGGTCGGATAGTTCCTGAACGATTATTCTTGCAGGTTCGATGGCTAAGTCATCCAAAATCACGGATCTAACCCTAGCCTGGAAATTTGTGGCTTAGCAAAATTTCGAAGGGGCCGCAATTCCGTAATCGGCAGCGCCTTGCTTCACGACTTTCTAAGAAAATCGAAGTCGCATCCTTCATCCGCCTGAAGAACGGATCGGGCATAGAGGCCGGAATAGCCACGGGACCGGCGCCGGTTTTCTGTGCTTTCCAGAGACAGTTTTTTCCTGCGGGCCTCGAGTTCCGCCTCATCGACGAGGAGATCAAGGGTCCGGTTGGCGACGCTGAGGCGGATCCTGTCCCCATTTTGGACCAGTCCGATCGCACCGCCAATACTGCTCTCCGGCGCGACATGCAGAACAATCGTCCCGTAAGCCGTACCGCTCATACGCGCATCGGACATGCGGATCATATCCTTGATGCCCTGGCGCGCGAGCTTTTGGGGGATCGGCAGATAACCGGCCTCAGGCATGCCCGAAGCGCTTTCCGGCCCGGCGTTCTGCAGCACCAGCACATCATCTGCGGAAACATCGAGGTCAGGATCGTCTATCCTGTTCGACAAATCCTCCAGCGAGGAAAAGACGATCGCGCGCGCTTCTCTCTCGAACAGATTGCTGTCCGCAGCCGAACGTTTCAGGATAGCGCCACGGGGAGCCAGGCTGCCTCTAAGAGCGACGAGGCCGCCCACCGGTTCCAGCGGTGCATCGAAGGCGGCAATCACATTCCGATCTACATAATCCGAAGCTGATTGTGAAAGCCGCTCACCGAGGGTTTCACCGGTTACCGTCAAGCAGTCGAGATGCAGTTTGTCCTTCAACTCCCTGAGGACGGCACCAACACCACCGGCGGCGAAAAAATCTTCCATATAATGCTGCCCCACCGGCTTCAGATTGACCAGGACCGGCGTGTCATCACTGAGCGCATTCAACCGATCCAGAGAAACTTCGATACCGGCACGGCCCGCCACCGCTGTCAGATGTATAATCGCATTTGTCGAACCGCCGATCGCCAGCAGAACCCGGAGTGCATTCTCCACCGAAGCCTCGGTAATTATTTCGGAAGGTTTAACGGGCTGCGAAATCAGCTTCACCGCCAACTGCCCAC
>JANQOC010000618.1 GCA_028279265.1 Hyphomicrobiales bacterium | reverse complement strand
CTAAAACATATCTAGAATTCGTCAATGTTATGAACACCCCTGCCACCTCTTCTCCCCTTCGTCGCGCCGAAAAACCGAGACCCCGCTACCTGGGTGAACTGATTCGGCCGCGGACCGGGGAGAGTTACGATTGGCATGCCCATGACTTTGGGCAACTCATTTCGGCGTCTTCCGGATCCATGTATGTGGGCACCCCGGATCGAGTATTGCTGCTCAGTTCGGCGATGATCGTCTGGATTCCGCCGGGGATTGATCACTGGATGCGGTATGGGGCGAACAACACGATGCAGTATGTCGATGTCAATGCGGAAGAAGCCGGGGCGATCGGCGCCGAATGCCGGGTCATGGCCACGACCCCGTTACTGAGCGCTTTATTGACGGCCACCTCACCTGGCCACGAGGCCGGCCGCGATAAAACACACAATGACGCCCTTCATGACCTTTTGCGACACGAACTGGTTGCGGCCAAAGACGTACCGCTGTCGGTCGTGTTGCCAAAAGATCATCGAATTTTCGAACTGGCTCGACAGGCGCTCGACGATCCCGGATGGATCGAGTCGGTCGAAGACTGGCTTTCCAGGGCGCCTGCCAGCCGTAAAACCCTGGAGCGCTTGTTTATCGCCGAAACCGGCATGCCGCCTTCGCGCTGGCTGCGGCACGTGCGTATCCTGCATGCCGTTTCGAAACTCTCGGCCGGAGAAAAAATCAGCTCGGTCGCCAGCGATATGGGCTACGCATCCCCCAGTGCTTTCAGTTACATGTTTCGCACCACCATCGGACGCAGCCCGAGCGATTTCTGCCTGTAAATCCCGAGTTTTGGTGACAGTTAACTTAACTCCGAATTAAGTTAACTGTCACCATAATTCCAATAGCATCAGTGAAGTTCCTCAGTTGTCGATGTGATTCGCTCAAAGGATGTGGCATTTCCTACAGAGTTACGGTGATAGGGGATGGGACACTACATTCCGAATCAATAAATTCTGCAGATATAAATCAATTTGGGTAAGGCTTGTTCCAGTCATTCCCGAAAAACGCGAAAGGGGAATCACAATGCAAAAATCGATATTACTGAGTTTAGTTTCTATCCTCTCAATCATTCTTTCTGTGCCAGTTAATGCATTAGATTGCGATGGAATTTTGAGACATGGACTGCGCAACATCCAAGTATCAAAAAGTACGGAAGCGTCTGTTGCCACTAAGTATTTTAATCATTGCAACAAAGATTTTTCTTCCATGAGTGATGAGCAAATGGGATCGGTAGAAGTAGAGGTGTTCGGTTACGGTGGAGGTGGTGGTAGCATTAGCAGGAAGCAGCGCGAGGAAAGACTTGGCGAATGGTGCAAAACCAATTCGTCTACTGCAAAATCTCATAAGTCCGCTTACGAAGAATCACAATTAATTTATGGTGATGCAGTTGCTGCTTGGAACAACTGTAATGAACTTAGCTCTCAAGATGTCATTATTACGCCATTTATCAGCCCGGATGCCCTTGATGTTGATTTTTCTTTGCAATACAGAGGGCCAACGAAGTCTGGTGTCAAATTTTATGGCGTAAAACCAAAGGGATTCAGCTGTGATGTGATCGTACCCGGGGGTGATGGTACGGTTGATTTCGATCCGAAATCTCCACCAGAGATAGGCCCTGAAGCAATTTCAATATCGTGTGAGAGAGATGACCCGGTAACCGAGAAAATTGGTGATCAGGAATACACGGTAGTCCCGAGGGGTCTGATTACTGTAAAAACCGCAAGCTATCCTTTACAGGTATTTTTTCCAAAAGAATATATTCCGTCACTGCCTGATCAACGAGCAGATTTGTTAGAAAAGGAAGTGGAATCCCTAAAGGCTTCCCTGGAAAAAGCAAACAAAGTTATTGATGCGAACGCAAAGCAAAGGGATAAGATTGACTCCGATATATCAAAAAAGATCAAGGGAGTAGAGACGAAAGTAGGTGCGCTTGGAAACAGTAGAGGAGGTAAGACCTTTACGATTAATGGGCCCCGTATTGGGGGAGCGGATGCGCACACCTGCCCCGCGGGAACGTTCGTTTCCAATATTCATGCCTCAGGAAGCGTAGGTGGTAAATACGGCGTTGACGGTATCAGTCAGATAAAATTTCGATGTTCACCAGTAAGATAACCAAGAGAGAGCCCACAACATTGGGTGTTTGGATATCATTTGCAGGAGCCAGGTCTTACATTTTTGTTTTTTAATGCAAGGCCTGACTCCACTACTGCGATACTGGAACAGATGAAAAATAAGACTAGCCCGGATAACAAAATCGTATCAGCGCGAGTTTTGGTGATAGTTAACTGATTAATTCGAGAGTTTTCCGGGGACAGTAATCTGACCTGCATCGGGTTCCGTCTCTGAAAACTTCAGTAAGCGCCAGACTGCCCCCGGCATTGCCTTTGATCGCTCAGCGTTTGTACAAAGCTTCGATCGTGCTCGATCCGAGGGAATGGGCCTTCACCAGATAACCCGTCAACGCGCCGGATGCGTTCTCCGGCAGTTCCAGCCGCTTCGACAGGGCGTGGACGGTGAATTGATAGCGGTGCGCGCCGTGGCCCTCGGGCGGGCAGGCGCCTCCGAAGCCGGCGACACCGTAGTCGTTGGTCACCTGGACGCTGCCTTTCGGCGCCTGTTTGTTGCCCGGATCACCGGCGCCCTTCGGCAAGCTGGTGACTTGTTTCGGGATGTTCACCAACTGCCAGTGCCACCAGCCGCTGCCGGTCGGGGCATCCGGATCGTAAGCCAGCACCGCGAAGGCTTCGGTGCCCGCCGGCGCGTTTCGCCAACTCAGCTGCGGCGATAAATTGTCGCCGCTGCAACCAAATCCCTGGAACTCGTGAGTTCGGGACATGAAGTCGCCGTGTGAAACATCGGTGCTACTGAGCGAAAACGAACTGGCCGAGGCCACTGGCGAAAGCAGCAGGGATACGGACAGATAAAGTAGTGCGTAAATCGATTTTGGCATGACGTGCTCCGTTTCGGATTTCAAGGAGCGATAAGCCTATCCGCAAGAATTGGTTCGAGTTCATTCAAAATCGGTCAATCATTGCCCCGTTTCGGTCAATCGGGTTTTGCGGAGTTCGGTCGGCGTAATGCCGAACAGTTGCTTGAATTTATCGGTAAAGCGGGACTGGGACAGGTAGCCGCATTGCGCCGCGATCTGTCCGATCGGATCCAGGCTGGTCTGTATCAGGTGCAGACCGTGGCCCAGTTTCGCGCTTTCCTTGATGCCTTGCAGGCTGCTGCCCTCGGCGGTGAGCTTTCGGCGCATCGTCGATTCACTCATCGCCAGCATCGACGACAGGGATTCGGCGTTCAGGTCGTCCGCAAGATTCGCCAGGATAAGATTGTGCAGTTTATGACTCAGGGTGGGCGGTTCCACGAGCGCGTTGACCCGCTCGTGACCCTGCAGCATCAGCAGTTGTAGTATTTCCTGGCGGCGCAGCGGCCAAAGATCGGGCGGCGCATAAGCCGACCAATGAACGAATTGGAGCAGGGTTTCTTCGAGCAGTGAATCGATAGGCCCCTGAACATATTTCTCGGTGCCGGCTTTACGCCGCTCGAGGCAATTGAAATCCGTGTAGTCAAACTCGATCAGTATGGCGAAATAGGAAGCGCTGTCGGGAATGTTGCGCATCGTGATATTCGGATGATTGGACAGAAAGATGAAATGGCCAGCCGGGCAGGTCATGGTGTCATGGCCCCCCAATTGCTTGCAGCCGCTGAGCACCAGGATCAATAGCGGCTTGATCACGGGCACGTTCACCAGGTGCTGCTCCCGAACCGACG
>JANQOC010000615.1 GCA_028279265.1 Hyphomicrobiales bacterium | reverse complement strand
GCTGGGCGGCACATATGCCCTGATAGCTATGGGGCTTCAGCTTCAGTACGGTGTCGCCCGTATCATGAATTTGGCAAATGGCGAGGTACTCGTTGCGGGCTCATTTGGAGCCCTCTGGCTCTTTACAGGCGCCCAGGTCAACCCGATTATTGCCATCGTAATTTTGGCCCCCGCTGCATTCTTACTTAATTGGTTAATTTATCGAATATTTCTGCGGCCTCTGGTTCGTCGCGCAAAGTCAGAGGGACAACTGGAAGTCGACAGCATTCTGTCAACTTTCGGGATCAGCTTCATATTTATCGGGCTGATGCATGCCATATTCGGCGGTGAATATTTCAACTACGAATATCTCGAAGTTCCCTACGAAATCTTTGGACAGGCCTACGGTGTCAATCGGATCATCGCATTTGTGGGTGCCGCTATCCTGGCGGTCATTTTGTATTTGTGGCTGAGCCTGACCCGTTCCGGTCTGCGGCTGCGCGCCGTGTCCGTTAATCCGGATTCGGCCAAGCTTGTCGGCATAGATGTGGACAAGACATCGGCCATCGCATTTTCCCTGGGCGGCGCCGTTACGGCCGCCGGCGGTTCGCTCCTCAGCATGTTCGTTACCTTCGATGCGTCGATCGGTGTGGTGTTCACCATGAAGGCGCTGATCATTGTCATCCTCGGCGGTGTCAAAGAGATCAAGGGCACAATCGTCGCCGCATTTGTTCTCGGGCTCGCAGAAACGGCGGTTGCAACGCTGATCGATCCCGGACTGACCCTCGCCGCAGCATTCCTGCTGTTCATTCTGGTGCTCCTGTTCCGACCCCAGGGACTCTTTGGGAGACAGTCCACGTGACCCGGAATGAGATCAGGAATTTCGCCATCACCATTGTGCTGTTTGCCCTGGCCGCACTGGTTCCCTTTGCGGGGTCCGGATACTGGCTGTCGATCGGGGTGACCATTGCAACCTACATGGTCCTGTCGACCAGCTGGGCCCTGTTTTCGGGACCGACCCACTATATCTCACTGGCAACGGGCGCCTTTTACGGCATCGGCATGTTTGTCGTTGGAGGCGGCATTGATTTCATCCCTTACTGGGGACTGGTTGCAATTGCCGGCGTTCTCGGCGCAATCCTGTCCGCACTGATCGGACTGGCCACCCTTCGCCTGTCCGGCGTCTACTTTGTTATTTTTACGCTTGGTCTCGCAGAATTTATTCGACAGATCGTGACCTGGGTCCAGACAACCATGGGAAGCAGCAGTGGTCTCTACGTTCTTACGGATATCACGGAACCGATGATTTACTGGGAACTCCTGATCTTGGGGGCCTTCGTTTATCTGCTCGGATGGTGGATCAACAGGTCGCGTCTTGGCTTTGCACTGAGAATAATCGGTAATGATGAAGTTGTTGCCGTGCACAGCGGCATCAACACCGCCTATGCCAAAATTATATTGTTCATCGTTTCCGGCACTGTCGCCACTCTGGTCGGCGCCCTTCTCGCACCCCGGCTCAGCTACATAGAGTCAAGTATCGCTTTTAGTCCCATGCTTTCATTTATCGTCGTCATAACCGCATTGCTCGGCGGTGCTCAAAGACTATGGGGACCCATCGTCGGTGTCATTCCATTCATGCTGGCCTGGGATTTCCTGACCGCGACATTTCCAAATCAGACAACACTGATGCTTGGAATCTGTTTTCTGCTGATCGTCTATGCGATCCCAAACGGATTTGCCGGTCTTATTGAGAAACACATACCGCAATTACGGGGGCGGAGATCATGACCACACGTTCCGCCCTTTCCGTTAAGAACGCGACAAAACGATTTGGCGGTCTCATCGCGGTCAGCGGCATGTCGTTTGAAATCGCCGAGCATGAAGTGCTGGGTCTCATCGGCCCGAACGGTTCCGGAAAAACGACGATGATGAATCTGATTTCCGGCGCCCTGTCCATCAGCTCCGGTCATATTCAACTGTTTGGTCAAAATATCTCCGGCCTTTCCGCCCATTCTATTTCACGGCAGGGAGTTGCGCGGACTTTCCAGCTGGTGCGCATGCTCAATTCAATGACGGTGCTGCAAAATGTAGAAGCCGGTGGTGTTTTCGGTCATCAACGGCTCTGGGGGCCGTCTCTGCAATTCCAGGCCGAAGAGATGTTGGAAAAAGTGGGAATGACGGTGGACATGGACAGCCCGATCTCCGCACTCACCTATATTGATCAAAAACGCGTTGAACTCGCCCGTGCACTGATGTCCAACCCGCGGCTTCTACTCCTTGATGAGTGGCTCGCCGGCCTCAACCCCTCGGAATTGCAAATCGGTATCGATTTGATCAACAAGCTTAGACTGGAAGGCCGTACAATTATTGTTGTCGAACATGTCATGGATGCCATTCGCAGTTTGTGCGATCGTTGTGTTGTTATGAACGGCGGCATTAAGATAGCCGAGGGGACACCCCAGGAAGTTCTGACAGACGAAGAAGTCATTCGTGCCTATCTCGGAGGTCATGATGCTTGAGTGCAAAAACCTTTCGGTATTTTATGGCCAGCACCACGCACTGGACGGGGTATCCCTCAGAATTGAACCCGGAGAGATCGTTGTGATCCTGGGTGCAAACGGTGCGGGAAAAAGCACTCTGCTGAAAGCGATTGGCGGTATTGTCCAGGCGGAAAGTGGCAGCCAGATCCTTGTTGACGGTGTCGATATAACAAATTTCCGCGCTCACGAAGTCGTGGAGACAGGTCTTGCCCTGGTTCCCGAAGGCCGGGGTATATTCGGCGAACTGACGGTCCTTGAAAATCTGACCCTGGGCGCTTTTCCCGACAGAGCAAAAAATTCGGAAAGCGGAAATCTCGACCGGATCCTGACACTGTTCCCAATCCTTCATGAAAGAAAAAACCAGATCGTCCGAACCATGAGCGGTGGCGAGCAGCAAATGGTTGCCGTAGGCCGGGCGATGATGTCCGCCCCCTCTATTCTGATGCTGGATGAGCCATCTCTGGGCCTGTCTCCGATTTTATGTTCGGAACTGTTTAAAACCTTGGAAGAAGTAAGAAAAACCGGAGTTGGGATTCTCCTCGTCGAACAAAATGCAAAGCAAAGCCTGGCGATTGCCGACAGGGGTTATGTTCTTGAGGTCGGGCGCATTGTGGGAGAGGATGAAGCCGACAATTTAATGAATGACCCGGCTGTTCAGCAGGCCTATCTCGGCGGATCAGACGGAACACCTGTTTCAGGTCAGCCCAAGGTTCATGATATCACGGAAGAAGAGCCCAGTGCCGAACCTGCCCTGATCGGTTCGGCGCAGGACTATGCAATCAGGGTCCAGCCCAACTCCCGACCTGATATCGCTTCCAGCCGAATTCAATCGGATGAAATATCCGCACTGGTAAACCGGGCAGTTGAAGTTGAAACTTCACAGCAGCAGGCCAATGGTGCTGTTAATCGACCCTTATCATCGACTCCGGCACCAAAGGCGGGTGAACCTCTCAAACGCGTTCTTGAGGAGATTGAACAATCGGCCCGGGATGCACGATTGAAAAACAGGCCATCTGAAAATAACGTTACGGATGCCGGGGCCGGCGACATTGAAACCCCAATCCGGCCCGTTATTGAAGTATACAGGAAGCCCCGAATTGAAGTTTACAAGCGACGAAAATCAAAGACCGGCGATATAATGGTCAAGGTAAAGCGGTAATTGAGAGGTACACGGTCATGAACAAGATGTTCAAGAATATCTATATTGGAGGCGATTGGTCTTCAACACATGAGACCTTCCCCGATTACAACCCGGCGGACGGATCGGTCTGGGCGCTTGTCCCCAATGGCAATCGCCAGGATGTCTCCACGGCCATCAGTGCGGCTCAAAATGCGTTTCCTGAGTGGTCGGGCCTCAGCCATTCGGCCCGGGCCAATTACATGAACAGGGTTGCCGAAATTTTTGAAAGCCGGAAGGCCCAGATTGTCGAGGCCATTCAAGGTGAAGGCGGCGGATGGTTCGGCAAAGGCATGTATGAAGCGACCCAGGTACCGATCATATTTCGGGCCGCGGCAGGCGCCAATTATAGTGCAATCGGTGAGGTCCTGCCTTCCGAACATGGAAAATTTTCCATGGCTGTCCGCTATCCCCTGGGTGTCGTCTCAATCGTCAGCCCGTGGAATTTTCCGGCCATCCTTACGGCCCGCAGCCTGTCGTTCATTGTCGCACTCGGGAACACGGCGGTCCTCAAACCGTCCGAGGAAACGCCGTATGTCGGAGGTTTGTTATTTGCAGAAATTTTTGAGGAGGCGGGGATCCCGCCCGGCGTTCTCAATGTTGTCACCTGTTCACGAGAGAATGTTCAGGATGTCGGTGATGAAATGATAGAAAATCCGGCAGTGAAGGCCATAGCCTTTACCGGATCAACAGCCGTGGGACGATCAATCGCGGCGAAATCCGGCGCGCATCTCAAAAAGTGCTGTATCGAACTGGGCGGCAAAGATCCGTTGATCGTCTGCGAAGATGCGGATCTGGAACGCGCGTCACAGGCCGCAAATTTCGGCAGTTTCATGCATCAGGGTCAGATTTGCATGTCTGTCGAAAAAGTCCTTGTGCAGGAATCCATATTCGATGAATTCTTGAAGAAGTTCGTTGAGCGGGCTGGGAAACTGAAAGTGGGCCCTCCCCTGGCTGACAAAAACAACGTAATCGGTCCGCTTATCAACGACAAACAGGTAGCCAATGTTCAGGCACAACTTGATGATGCCTTTGCCAAGGGAGCCAAGGCCGTACTCGGGGGTAAAATCAACGGTCGGTTTGTCGACCCGACAATTCTGGTTGGTATCACGCCGGATATGAAAGTTTACCGGGAAGAGACTTTTGGACCCGTAGCACCGGTTATTCCGTTCCGTACGGATGATGAGGCCATCGCGATCGCCAATGACAGCCCCTATGGCTTATCGTCCGGCGTGTTCACCGGGGATGAAAAACGAGGTCTGGAAATTGCCCACAAACTCGAGAGCGGCATGAGTCACATCAATTGTTCGCCTGTCAATGATGAGGCCAACGCCCCGTTCGGAGGCTCCAAATCGTCCGGCGTCGGCCGCTACGGAGGCCGCTGGTCAGCGGAATCGTATACCGAAACCAGATGGATAACGATGGAACGGGGCGGCAAACCCTTTCCACCGGTATTTTAACCAAGCATTGAAACGGAAGTTGGTCAAATGGCGCAAAAGTCAGATAATTCCGGGTTAAAACCGAAAAAAATCCTCAAGGGAAAGACCATAATCGTCACCGGTTGTTCCTCCGGTATCGGCTGGGAAACAGCCAGGATGATTAAGTCATATGGCGGAGATGTTTTGGGCGTCGATATCAACATGACCACGGACCACGTGGATGAGTTTTACAAGGCGGATCTATCGGACAAAGCGACCATAGAGGCCCTGGTTGACGTGCTGCCGGACGGTGCCGACGGTCTCGCGAATATCGCCGGCCTACCGCCGACACTTCCTCCCGAAATGGTCGTCAAGGTGAATCTCGTTGGCTTGAAATATCTGACCGAGCTTTTGGTGCCCAAGCTGGCGGATGGCGCATCCATTGTTAATCTCGCCAGCCTCGCCGGATTTGGCTGGCCTGAACATATTAACCAGATTCAAGCGAGCTATGATTTGGACTTTCACGAAGTGGAAGATTTTGTGCGCCGCTACGGTATCGATCAGCAGCAGGGAAGGTCATACTTCTTCTCGAAGGAAGCTCTGGTTGTGTGGACTATGAAACAGCGATGGGCCTGGCGGGACCGGGGGATCCGTATGAACGCCGTCAGTCCGGGCCCTGTCGATACACCCATCCTGAAAGATTTCATCCAGACCCTCGGCGAACGCGCCGAGGAAGACATGAAGGTCATGGATCGTCCCGGAGAGGCGACGGACATTGCTCCCGTGGTTTGCTTCATGTTGTCCGATGCCAGTCAATGGATGCGCGGGATAAACCTTCCGGTCGATGGGGGGATGTCCTCTCATCTTCTGTGTAAAATTCATGGGCTGTAAAACTGATAAGGAAAGCCCGGGCCTGCCTGCAGGCGCCGGGCGAGGAATTTTAAATGGTTAGTTTTGTAATCTGGATCATCATAGCTCTTGTTATAATTGTCGCTGCTCTGGCGATATTCGCCAAGTTTTATCAGCGCGCCACGCAAGAGGTCAGTTTGGTCAAGACCGGCGTTGGGGGTCGCAGTATCATTGTAGACGGGGGTACGGTTGCATTTCCATGGTTTCACGAGATTTCCAAAGTCAACATGCAAACCCTCAGCCTGGAAGTGATGAGGACAGGCGAATCGTCCCTGATTACCAAAGACAAGCTGCGTGTGGACGTGGGTGTCGAGTTCTATGTATCCGTTCTGCCGACACCGGAGGGAATTGCGCTTGCCGCTCAAACATTGGGCAACCGGACTTTTAACCCCGAAAAATTGCGGGAACTCATTGAAGGCAAATTGATTGATGCGCTTAGATCCGTTGCGGCTCAATTTACAATGGACGAACTCCATGAAAACCGGGGTAAGTTTGTCAGCCAGGTGCGGGACTCGCTTGCGGACTCCCTGGCCAGAAACGGACTTGAACTCGACACCGTGTCTTTAACGGCCCTGGACCAGACTCCCTTCTCCGCGCTCGATGAAAACAATGCTTTTAACGCCGTTGGCATGCGCAAACTCGCCGAAGTCATCGCCAAGGCAAAAAAAGAGAGAGCCGAGATTGATGCCGATGCCGATGTTTCCGTACGCCGCGCTTCAATGGAAGCTTCCAAACGCAAGCTCGAAATAGACCTTGAAGAACAACAGGCGGAGATTTTGCAGGTTCAGCGTATCGAAAGCCTGAAAGCGAAACAGCTGGCAGAAGTTGCAAAGCAGAAGGCCGATAGCGAAAGAGACGCGGCTCAAGCGCGTATAAAAATGGAGCAGGAAATTCGCTCTGCCGATATAGAACGAGAAAAAAGTGTTCAAGAAGCGGAGATCATCCACGAACGCGACGTCGCCCTGGCCAACCAGGAACGGGACATTTCTCTGTCGGAGAAATCCCAGGAGCAAAGCCGCGCCCGGGCTGCCGCCGATCTGGCAAAAGCGGAAGCCGTCAAAGCGACAGAAGCCATAACTACCGCCCGGGACATCGCCAATGCCCAGAGGCGCAAAGATGTTGCCTTGATTCTTGCCCAGCAGGAGGGACAAGTCAGGGGCAGCCAGATACGCATGGCAGCGGCATCGGAAAAGGATGCGGCGGCAGATCGCGCAATGGCCCGGCGCGAGCAGGCCAGAGCCGAAGCTGAAGCGGCGGAACTCCTTGCAGCGGCGAAAAAGAAGGAGCTGGTCGCGGAAGCCGAAGGACAGGAAGCGCTGGCCAATGCGACGAACAGCTATAAAGAAAAAGCCATCGCCATGAAACTCGATCTCGCGCGCATTGAAACATTGCCAAAAGTTGTCTACGAGATGGTGCGACCGGCGGAGAAGATCGACTCGATCAAGATCCACCATATCAGCGGTCTCGGTCGGAATTCAGGTGCAAGTGCACCCGACAAATCCGGAACGGTTGCAGAAAAATCAGCGATAAATCAAGCCGTGGATTCGGTTCTCGATATGGCCGTGCAAGCGCCGGCTTTAAAGAAAATTGGCGAAGAGCTAGGCATGAGTATTGAGGATGGACTTTCCGGTGCGTCCAAGGAACTCGGCAAGAGATCCGGCAAAAAAAGAAAGTAATTAAAAACTCTTCTCTGAACGGGCCCGATCGACACATTCCACAGATCGATCCCATGCGGGTGGTTTGGCAATTATTTATCCGTTAAATGGATGAGTGTGCCCGCCTCCCCGGCTTCGAGACGTATGCGGTAGTAATTCAACAGTGGATCGTCGGAGTAATCCGAGCTTAAAGTTTTG
>JANQOC010000601.1 GCA_028279265.1 Hyphomicrobiales bacterium | reverse complement strand
GCGCTCAAAGTATTTAAACCGGCGGTACGCAAGACCCACACCAAATTGCTTCGAAACCAGGCCCGGGACCTGGCCCGAATTGTCGGCAGGCTCCGCGATGCCGATGTTCTGCTGCTGGATATCTACGCCCAAGCCGAGAAAGACCTCTTCAAGAACAAAAAAGGAGCGGGCCTGGCCGAGGTCCTTAAGAACAATATTGAGCAGGAACGGCGTCATGTTCAGGCTGAGCTCCGGGACTCGCAATGGACCGAATTTAAACTCGACTGCATCCTCTTCGACACGGCCGTCGCCAACACACGCAAAAAGAAGCGAAAAACCGATACGACAGATTTACTCAGCCTGGGTCAGAATTCCCTGGAGGAATGCTGGGACGCAGTCGCGCACTCGGGTCGGCGTATCGAGAAACTCTCGATAACAGAACGCCATGAGATGCGTAAGGACCTGAAGGCGCTCCGCTATGCGACGGAATATTTCCATCCCCTCTACAATTCGGATCAGTCCAGGGAATTTCTGAAACTGCTTAAGCAACTCCAGGAAATTTTCGGTTATCTGAACGATGTGGAACTGGCGAGAAGCCTGCCCGAAATTGTCGAAAAACACGCGCCCAGGAATAAAGATCTGCTGAAAGACGCAAACAAGGTTATTGCCTGGCACGAAACCCATGCCGATGAAGCCTGGAACAAGGCCAAACGGCGCTGGAAACGGCTAGCACAGATACCGAAATTCTGGCACAGCGCTCCCTGATCTCAATCTTATACACCTCGGCATAGGGCGGCTATGCCTGGCGCCTCTCTGAATTACACCCATCTGAATAGTTCTCAGTTTTCGGCAAAAATTCGCAGAATTGAGCGTTTTCTGTTGGGAAAATCCAACTTTGCCGGGACGGTACAAGACGTGGCAACATAAGCAGCTTGTTTGGTTTTGGTAAAATACACCTAAAATTTTAACAGTTTTCCCAAGAGTGTCTTAAGTGAATCCTGTTAGCCTCGAAAATTCGGGGATGACTGACAAGGAGTTTCGCTGTGGAAGTGTTCGATAACAAGGACGAACCTCAGTTAACCCGGAAATTGATCGTCGCCCTGGCGATATTGGGAATCGTTTTACTGCTGTTTGCCGCATCTCCGTTTTTTATCAAGTGGTTCTTGTTCTGAGGACCCGGCAACTAAATCCTCCTGAAGAGCGATTATCCGAAGCCGCCGTCATCGGCGCAATTGCTGATACGATAATGCACCTTAAGAGACAAGGAAGGTTCGCCTAATCCGGAAATCAGCGCTTTCATACAGAAATTACCGCACCAACGAATTCATGAGATGAAAAACCAGAGTCACCATAAGCTCCTTCATACCAAACTTACGGAACGCGAACTCCAATGCTTGCACTATTCCGCCTGTGGCCTGCGAGAACGAGAGATCGCCGAGATCCTGAAAATCAGCCCGCACACGGTGCGGGTGCATATGGTTCATGCCCAGCAGCGTCTCGGAGCGACGAACAAAACCCATTCAGTGATCCTGGCACTGTTATCCGGCGATCTGAAAATGAAGCAAATCAGCGGCGACCATCATTTTATCCAGGAGGAAAATGCCGCTCAAAAGTCAAATGGAGATTCGTGAAGCAGACGGCGGAGCGCTAATCGGGATCGAATGACCCGGGGATATCTTGCGGGTCAGGTGAATGAGGCAATTCAGGCACGGGCACTTCCGCAATAATCCAGTAACGCCCATAGATATTGTCAATCTCTTCAACAACTTCTTCCATAAAATCATCCCAGTCCCAACTTTCCTGACTGGAACCACTGGCAATCCAATTTCCTTCCACGTCCACGGCTACAGGTATTTTTATTGTAATCACTCGATTCTGGTGTTCAGGCACTTTTGAAATTCCAATTAATGTTGTTGTAATTCCGATGTTCGGATTTTGTCGAACGAATTGCTCCCCAGACTTCTTCGAAGCTCTTAAATATCCTTTCGTTTGAATTTTGGAGGGGTTGGGACGGATGAAATTCTCATTTGCCACAGAGGAAGACGAGAAAACTGCCTATGGAGTGAACACTTCTGGCTAAGTCCCGGACATGCTCTCCTTTATTTAGACTTCGGGACCACTATAACTGTAAACGGTTACAACACTCCAGTATTTAATTTGACACAAGGATATACAGGTGCAGACCGTTGCTTAAAGGTCTAAATGTGTCTATCGGGACTATTGCCTGCGGTGAGATAAGAATTTCAACCTGAATAACCCTCTAAAATTATTAGAAAAATAGCGCGAGACGCGGACGTGTTCGCATCCAGACCGAATTGGAATCCGCCCCTTCCAGCGGACCTGCCTGTTGCAAATAGACAATTCCACCGGACAACAACATATATGTCGCGCACATATTCACACACGTCGTGGAAGTGCGACGATCTGATAAGCATCATCATAAAGAATACCACCGGGCGACATCGACGTCCGACAATCGACCTGCACGCCAGCCTCACATAAGAGCCAGGCCAGGTAATGGGCATGGGTGATGTGTTCCCGGGCCTCCGGGCGAAACCAGCAAACTCCCTGCCGCTGCGCACAGCGATCATCACGAAACCCAAATTTTCCGGGTACGGGCAAATGTGCCTCAAACCAATTCAACTCGCTTTCGAGTTCGGCTCGCATCCACCCGGTGATTGAATCACGGGTTTGCATTTCATAGGCGGAATAAAACATGCCAGTGCGGACCAGACGATCCGATTCACTTCAGAGGGCTATAAATCTCACATACATGATGAACCTCGCGAACTGGCAAAGATGTAAAATCGGTCCG
>JANQOC010000596.1 GCA_028279265.1 Hyphomicrobiales bacterium | reverse complement strand
GAGATATTCTGCTGATCAGCGAGACGAAATCCATAGCTGAACTGGCCGCCATTGATCTGTTAAGCCAGGGTGCCCGGAAAATCGTTACGTCCCAGACAGGACCGTCACAATGGAAACAGGCCGGTCTGACCATGACATCGTCGGAAAATAATCCATCCGACGAGGAAGCAATTGACTATCTGTTTTTTGTTCACGATCGGCACAAGGGTAATCTGGCGGCGGCCCAGGCCTATCTCGACTGGGAAACAGGCCTCGTCGAGCAACTGGATGCGCAAGAGAGATCGGTTTTCCAAATCAAGACACAATGACAAATTCAGATTTCGACTATGAGCGCATGGTTGCCGAATTGCCTGAGGGGAAAACGGCAAACGGCATTTCATACAGATATAGGGGAGAGGGGCCACCACTGATTTTGTTTCACGGCGGTGCCGGGTCCTGGACACACTGGATACGGAATATCACGCCGCTGTCCCGGAGTTTTTCCGTCTATGCCCTGGATTCTCCCGGCTATGGCCAGTCGCGAGATGTTGACGCGGACATTCCCATTGATGGCTATATTGAAATCCTCGTTGATGCCGTGAGAGAATTGATTGCCGAAGAAGAGAAGTTTCATATTTCCGGATTCAGTTTTGGAAGTTTTATAGCTGCGGCCGTGGCGATGAATTTTCGGCAAACTCTCGAATCAATTAGTCTTGTGGGTATCAGCGGCTTTTATCCGCCTGTGAAACGAGACCTTGATCTGATTTCCCTGCGGCGTCTGAAGGTCAGGCTCGGCCGAGAACCAAGCTCGCAGGAAGTCGCCGATATGCATAAGCATAATCTGCTGCAACTCATGTTGCTGCACGAAGCGACGATCGATGATGATGTCATTCGCATACAGGCGACCAATGTGGCAAATACGCGATTTGATTCCCGCCGACTAAGCTGGTCCGGAAGAATGCAGGGCTATTTGAAAGCTATTCCTTGCCGCAAGCTCCTGATCCTTGGGGACAATGATAAATCGGTATATCCTTCTACGACGGTACGGGCAGAGATATGCAAATCCATTGATCCGGGCATGGAAATTCAGATTTTGGAAGATTGCGGTCACTGGTCCCAGTTTGAGGAACCGGACATCGTAAATGAAATCATGCTGCGTTTTCATTCGCAGTCATGATTCCTTTTTAGCAGTGGAATCCATACTCACAGTGGGAGAGTGACTAAATTTTCAGTAGGATCTTTCCTGTATGGGCCGCGTCTTCCATCATTTGATGGGCTTGTGCGGCCTCTTCCAGAGGTAAAATGTTCGATGCCACAGGGCGAAGGGAACCGGACGCGAATTTCGGCCAGACCTGCTCCACCAGTTGCCGGGCAATCTCTGTTTTAAAACTATCCGGGCGTGTTCTCAGAGTCGAACCCATATATTTGAGGCGTTTAAGCATGATGGGCATGAGATTAACTTCAACCTTTGAACCCAAAGCAAAGGCCAGTTGAACAATTCGGCCATCATGAGTGGCAGCGCGAATATTGCGTTCGATATAAGGTCCACCGACAATATCGAGAATGACGTTCGCGCCACCGGCCTCCCGGATAATATCGACGAAATTTTCCTCTTCATAATTTATGACCCGGTCTGCACCGAGGTCGGTACAGAATTGACATCGCGCTTCCGGACTTTCCGTCGCAAAAACCCGGGCTCCGAATGCTTTGCCCAGTTGAATGGCTGTTGATCCGATACCGCCGGCGCCACCGTGCACGAGCAGTGTTTCACCGGCGTCGAGATTCGCGGTCATGAAAATGTTGCTCCAGACCGTGAAGTAAGTCTCCGGCAGTCCGGCGGCATCGATTTCGTCAATACCTTCGGGGATCGGCAGGCAATGATCGACACTGACTGTGCAGTATTCGGCGTAACCGCCGCCATTCGTCAGTGCACATACTTTCTGCCCCTGTAAACTCGCGTCGCAATCAGCTCCCAAATCGACGACTGTTCCGGAAATTTCGAGCCCGAGAAGATCTGAAGCACCCTTGGGGGCCGGGTACAGTCCT
>JANQOC010000083.1 GCA_028279265.1 Hyphomicrobiales bacterium | reverse complement strand
ATTCAGCAGATTCCGATCGCCAATTTTGAAAATACTTATGGCAACTTTATCGGTATTGACCGACACAACCGGGATGCCGTTCTGCCCGGTTCGCGGCAGGATGAATTTGTTTCCATTGAACCTGACGGCGGGTTTTCGATCACGGATGTAAGTCGTGATCTCAAAGGGTTTTAGAATTTTCTCGTTAATCGCCGATGGCAGGCCATCGCGTACCTGTATGTGATAGCGCTCGCCATGTTTCAGGTCTTCGATACAGATCTGGCGGGATTCGCGATTGAGGGAAGGCGGCACAACGCCGTTGACTTTGACGAACCTGTCATAGTTGGAGGAAGCCGGTCCCAGATCCTCCGAGAACTGCAGGCAGATTCTCGGCACACGGGCTTCGGAATCCACCCTGTAATCGAGTAGCCGGAAACCATGGCTTTTGTTGAGCCTGTTATATTCCATGCGGGCGTTATTGTCTTCGTCATTCCGTGTAAGATAGAGCTTGTACGTATCCAGGGACGGTCGCCAAAGAGACATTCGTTTAAAGGCCCGGGCGAGAACAAGCAGCGATCCGGTTGTCGTATCCGCTTCCGTATCCTTTGCTCTCTGATAAGCAAAATAAGCGGCGGAAGCGGCGTTTCTTGAGAAGCGATAGCGTTCGTTGGACGATTTCGAGCGGGAGCCGAGGTAGCTTTGTGCCAGCTTGAGCCAGGTGCTTGCGTCATTTTTGTCTTTTGCCAGGGATACGGAGAACGATCTTATGGCCCGGTTAAACTCACCTCTGCGGAACTCCCTCTGACCTAGCAGTTTCCATTCTTCGGCAGTTCCGGAATTTCGGGATCCGAGACTTGAGAATCTCTGTTCCAGAACGGCGGCATTCTGCGCGGTTCCATCATGGACAAAACGCGTTTCTGCAGAGAGGCTGAATGATGTTGAGAAAATGAACAGACCAAGAATCAGTATTTTGACAATTTGCATGACGCACCCCTCGGAATCTCTGTCCTGTTACCGGTTGCCACCGAGCACAGGCCGGGCATTTTAAATTGCTGGAGTGTGAAAGTTTTGAAGCTAATCCTGTCCAAATCTTGTTTGATTTGGGGCAATTATGGAGTGATCAAAACGTAAACACATGATCGCTGCAGTAAAAATAAACAAATATTAAGACACATTACCGAAGTCTTAAGTACCGCTGGGACACCGGTTAACTCCAAGTTATCAAATTTCTTATAACAGTCAAACGGCATGGATTGACAGAATCGAGAACTGTAATGCTTGGGGTTTCCAGATCAGTTGCGTCCAACAAATCGCTTGTTGGAAGCTATTCGAAACAATTGAGCGACCTGATCATTCATCGGCGCGCAGAGCTGGCTGAACGGGCGATGCGGGTGGAGGCTGAACGGGCGAATCAGATCAAGTCGCAGTTCATCGCCAATATGAGCCACGAATTGCGCACACCCCTGAACGCAATTATCGGTTTTTCGAGATTCCTAAAGGAAAAGAAGCGCGAAGATATTGATCCGGAACAGGTCATCGAATTTTGCGGTTACATCAATGAGACCGCCGACCACCTGCTGGAAATCATTAACGACCTGCTGGATATCTCCAAGATCCAGGCCGGGAAAGAACAATTGCAATGCCAGGAAGTTCTGGTGAGCGAAGTTCTATCAGCCTGTATGACACTTCTGAAGATTCGCGCCGTTGATGCGGGCGTCACCCTCGTTGATGAAATTGACAAAGGGTTGCCGACGATCATTGGCGATCCCGTGAAACTGCGGCAGATATTCTCAAACCTGATCAGCAATGCGGTCAAGTTTACACCCGGGGGTGGAACCGTCGTTGTTTGTGCGAAGATCCAGAATTCCGGAGAGCTGTATGTATCGATCAGCGATTCCGGCTGCGGTATGTCTGAAGAGGAAATCGAAATTGCGCTCTCTCCTTTCGGGCAGGTCCAGAGTAATTTCGACCGTCAATATGAGGGGACCGGGCTTGGTCTGCCTATCGCCAAGGCGCTAACGGAATTGCATTCCGGAACATTTGAAATTCTGAGCGAAAAGGATAAGGGGACTTCGGTACGGGTGACGCTTCCGAGTGCAGTGTCGGATGACGCACCTGAGAAGCAGTCGATTGCCGTGCCAAATGATTCGTAGCTCGAAACCAGTATAAAAAATAATATTGTAAGGACATGACAATGTTAGCTGAAAAAGCTCCAGAATTACCGAACGCCGAGGCGGAAAACAAACCCATCGGGCGGATTGTCTCGGTATCGGGATCTCAGGCCGTGGTGTTGCTCAAGGGCGTTGATGATGGTTCAAAAAATCAGGGGCGCAGCAATCCGGAGATCGGCAATCTCCTGAAACTTAATATGAAGGACAGCATCGTTCTGGCTTTGGTTTCGGCACTGAGTGTTCCCATGCCGACTCAACGGCTGACCGAGGAAGAGGTCTGGATTGCGGAACTGGAAATCGTAGGCGAACTGATAA
>JANQOC010000550.1 GCA_028279265.1 Hyphomicrobiales bacterium | reverse complement strand
GGGGATCGGGATCGCGACTCTGGCCCTTGTCCCGCCCCACTCACCCCAAGCCATTCCTGTCCCTGGTTTCCGAAAACAGTCTTCTTCAGGAAACCTCCTTGCGGGTGCAGCATTCGCGATTTGCGACGCCGGTCATTCTGACAACCGAAAACCATCGGTTTCTCGTCGCCGAACAACTTCGGCAAATCGACATCCAACCCGTAAACGTGGTTCTGGAACCCGTGCGACGAAACACGGCGCCTGCCGCTCTGGTCGCCGCCCTAATGACCAGTGAAAATGAACCGGACAGACACATTCTGTTGCTCCCCTGTGATCACGTCATTAATGATGTATCGCGGTTTCACGCCAGCATGTTTGAAGGTGTCGCGGCTTCCGAACAGGGGCATATCGTAACCTTCGGCGTCACGCCGGGTTATCCGGAACCGGGCTACGGCTATATTCAGGCGGAAGAAACGGTTACCCGGATCAGGGAAGTCAGCCAGTTTGTCGAAAAACCTCCTATGGAACTGGCCCAGGAATTCCAGGAACAACAGCACTTCTTCTGGAATGCGGGAATATATCTTTTTCAGGCTCAGGTCCTGATCGATGCCTTCGAGCAACTGGCGCCTGACACGTTGGACAAATGCCGCCCGGCCCTTGCAAACGCGATCACCGAGAAAGACTTTCTCTGGCTCGACCGAGAGGCTTATGAAGGAGTGGAGACCAATTCCCTCGACCATGCCATAATAGAAAATTCGGCAAATACCAGAACAGTCCCCCTGTTATCCGACTGGCGTGATATCGGCACATGGCCAGCAGTCTGTGCAATGCATGAAAAAGATGAAGACGGAAACGTGGCCCGTGGCGATGTTCTGCTGCTGGACACAAATAATAGCTTCGTTTGCAGCGAAGACGGCCTGCGACTGACGGTGATGGGTCTCGACAACTTGTTCGCGGTGGCGACGAAAGAAGCCATTGTCGTCGCTTCAATGGACAGAACCCAGGATATCAGCGCCATCGCCGATAAACTTGCAGAACAGGATTCTGCCAATGCCGATATACACCACCGGCATCACCGGCCCTGGGGATGGTTTGAACGGATAGCCTTCGGTGATCGTTTCCAGGTGAAATGCCTGATGGTCAATCCGGGAGCCAGTCTGTCTTTGCAAAAACATTTACATCGCATGGAACACTGGGTCGTGGTCCAGGGAACGCTGCAGGTTTCAGTCGAAAACGACGTAACAATGCTGACAGAAAATCAGTCCATCTACATCCCCCTCGGGGCGCAACACAGGCTGGTCAACCCGGGTCGTGTTCCCGCACTGATCGTTGAGGTACAATCCGGATCCTATCTCGGTGAAGATGATATTGTGCGGTTCGAAGATGAGTATAATCGCGGCACGCCCGCATCATCGGGCAAAAATGCGGGCTTTGAAGGGCATGAATATAATCCGGGAAGTACCAAGACTTGAAGTACCGGACCCCTCGTGTAATCGGTAAACCACAAGGGTTTGCCGTGACAGTCTCCGCCTGCTCCCTTCAACCCTGGAGCCTACGGCCGAAACTTTTTCAGATCGAGCCGCGGATCAAAACTGGAACTTGCCAGAACCGCGGAGTCGCTTGTTTGCCGGTAGGACATACGCTCGGTGACCCGGTCGGAGATCGAAGGAGCCGTTGCACCCAGGTTTAGCAGCATCGGATCAACCGCGAAGCGATTGCGCACGGCCGCGACATTGACCTGAACGAGCAGGCTCTCGGCAAGGGTCAATTGCTGCAGGCACTGGTTCTCGATGTTCTCATCGCGCCCCGAATTGGACCCCAATGACAACTCTGCAAGTGCCGTCGTGTCGGCGAGTGTATTCTGCTTTCCGTGTACGTAGTCCAGGAGACGCCGCGTTTCGTTTTCGAGCTGCCCGGCTTCGCCGACGATGTGGGCGCCGTCGACTTCCAGGGAGTTCGCTAACTCCGTGATATCCCCGAGTTTGACGAGTAACAGGCAGATAACCTGATCAAGTTTTCCCAGAAGTTTCGAATGTTGAAAGGTTTCTCCGTCCTGGCAAACGGACAACAGCGGTTTGTAGGCCAGGCGCACCTGCCCCAACAGGGATTCAACAGCGGCGATCTGAGGTCGCATTCCGGACCCGTCTATCTGATTATTGAAGTACGGAAATCCTGAACCGCTTGATAATACAGCCATACCCCCTCCCTAAATTATGAATGTGACCATATTAGACATAACGAACGACAAGAACAAGACGAGGGCCAGAAGGTATGTGATCAGCCCCCGAAACAGCCACCGGGATTTCTGATTATTGACCGTATAGTTGCGGGAGGTCGCGACAATATAATTCGCGGTTATGTCCTTTTTGTTCAAATCCATATCCTGCTGTTCGGATTTGTTCAAAAAATCAATGGGATCGCAAAGGCGCTCAAATGAGCGAATCTTGACGGATAAAACGACGAATATGAATGCCAGCACCAGCACAAATATAGACGACAGGAACAAAGCAAACACCATCAGGTGCAGCGGATCACCGATACGTTCGATCTGCTGCACGAAATAGTCGGTTCCAACCCATGTCAGTCCCGCCAGCAGGGCCGTGAATGTCGAAGAAATGAAAACGATGTAGGTCTTGCTTGTCGTATTCAGATCCGTCGTCCGGTGAAATTCGTTTTCGTAAAGGTAGAGTGAATAGTCGAGCAGCAGGTCAACATTGGTGTCGCCGCGAAAAAGACTGCCGTAATCGGTTCGTCCAAACATTTGATCTGCAAGCATTGAGGGTATCCCCCACATCTGCACCTGGGATGAGGCCTT
>JANQOC010000534.1 GCA_028279265.1 Hyphomicrobiales bacterium | reverse complement strand
GGCAGAGAACTGGATTGCCCGAGATTTCTGAGATTCAAATCTTGATCGTTCATGAGCGGTGCCTTTTAAGACTGTCAAACCTTTCCTATCCGGCGCGCAAGAGGCTGACTGGTTTTTCGATGTATATCATAGTTGCGGGCAAATATTCTCATATTTTGAAAAATACGTACAAATACAATGGGAAAGCCGAATTGGGCCATGGCCACCATAGGCAAGCGGGAGGATTGAGATCAATAACCGAATTTGTCTCTTTCCAGAGTGGTAAAGCTGCGCTAAATGGAGCGGCATATTGAAGTTACGGCTTCGGATTCAGGGGCTTTTGACTTGCCAGGCGAACAGATCGCCATCAGGAATGAGCGACATACGGGAAAGAACCACACGGGGAAAACCACAGATGACAGCCATCGTTGATATTATTGGAAGAGAGATCATGGACAGCCGCGGTAATCCGACGGTCGAAGTTGACGTGGTTCTGGAAGACGGAACGCTCGGGCGGGCGGCGGTACCGTCTGGAGCCTCTACCGGCGCTCATGAAGCCCATGAGCTGAGAGACGGCGGCGATCGTTTTCTCGGTAAAGGCGTTTTGAGCGCAATTGATAACATAAACGGTGAAATTTTCGACTGTCTTCAGGGTATGGAAGCGGAAGATCAACAGCGCATCGATCACATGCTGATTGATCTCGACGGCACAGACAACAAGTCAAACCTTGGAGCAAATGCCGTATTGGGGGTGTCACTGGCGATTGCCAAAGCCGCGGCTCAGGCCTGCGAACTGCCGCTTTACCGCTATGTCGGCGGTACGCGCGCCAATCGTTTGCCGGTTCCCATGATGAATATACTTAATGGTGGCGCCCATGCCGATAATCCCATCGACCTGCAGGAATTTATGGTCATGCCCGTGCAGGCGGACAGTTTTTCTGAAGCCCTGCGCATGGGGGCGGAGGTCTTTCATACTCTGAAGAAAGCCCTGGGCGAGGCGGGCCACAATACCAATGTCGGTGATGAAGGGGGCTTTGCGCCAAATCTGGCCTCAACGGAAGAGGCCCTGGATTTTATCATGCGGGCCATCGAAGGCGCCGGATACAGGCCCGGCGAACAGGTTTATATAGCGCTTGATTCCGCTTCGACAGAATTCTTCAAGAACGGTATTTATGAAATGTCGGGTGAGGGAAAAAACCGAAATGCCGGGGAAATGGTCGAGTTTTACGGCAATCTCATCGGTCGCTATCCGATTATTTCCATAGAAGACGCCCTGGCGGAAGATGACTGGGAAGGCTGGAAAGCCCTGACCGAGGCACTGGGAGACTCTTGTCAGCTCGTTGGTGATGATCTTTTTGTGACCAATACGGAGAGGTTGCAACAGGGCATCGAAGGGGGAATTGCCAATTCGATCCTGATCAAGGTCAACCAGATCGGCACCCTGAGCGAAACCCAGGACGCCGTGAATATGGCGCATCGTGCCGGCTACACGTCGGTGATGTCGCACCGCTCCGGTGAAACCGAGGATTCGACAATCGCCGATCTGGCCGTGGGTATGGATTGCGGACAAATCAAAACCGGCTCGCTGGCCCGCTCCGACCGTTTGGCCAAATACAATCAATTGCTGCGTATTGAAGAAGAGCTCGGCGATCTCGCCCTATACCATGGCGATGATTTGCTCGGAGTTGGATGACGGGTCAGGACAGGGACAGATCCGAAGACGGGACACTACCCGGAACCGGAATAGGCGAACAGGGAAGTCGTTTACGGGAAATTCGATAACCGGTCAAAAAAACGGCAGATGGCAGGGATAATCGCAACAAAAATATAAGCCTCACAAGCTTTATAAGCAACGACAAGCAATTTCGTATGGTATTGATTGAAAAATCGACAACCCGCGAGTTTGACCGCATGAACGATCTTTCAACTAACATATGAAGGATCTGGACGCGCTTATGTACGGGCAATTTGTCGCTTTTTTTTATCGACATTTGTGCTTACCATCAAGCATTTCATCCATGCCAAATCTTTGCTTGCAGAATCATTTGCATGCAGTATTATGCATGCATAATAATATGCAAGCAGAGGTTTTTATGACTCCATCAGATGAATCTAAGGCGGCGGGAGGACATGCTCGCGCAAAGGCACTCACTCGAGAGCAGCGGAGCGCAATAGCGCGGCGAGCAGCTTTATCGCGTCACCTTCCAAAGTCAATTGCGGAGGGTGACCTGGTGATCGGAGATCTTCGGATACCCTGTGCAGTACTGAATGACGAAGAGAACACCCGTGTTCTCACTCAGGAAGGATTTTTGACAGCAATAGGTCGTGCAGGAAAGGCTAAAGGCGGAGAAGGTGCGGGGGTCGACGGAAAACCTGCTTTCTTGCGTGCAAAAAACCTTGAACCCTTTATTTCCAATGACTTAATCGAGTCGACAACTCCCAAAGAGTTTGTCCCACTGAGGGGACACGGTTATCAAGGCGGAGCATTCGGCTATAAGGCCAGTTTGCTCCCGGAAGTCTGCTGGGTATATCAAGACGCTTTGGTTGCACAAAAACTATTGCCAAGCCAGAAACATATTGGCGAGGCGTGTCGGTTGTTTTTGAAGGCACTTACCAATCACGCAATAGAAGATTTGGTAGATATTGCCACAGGCTTTGAAGACATGCGCAAGCGTCGCGCAATCGACAAGATCATAGAAAAATACGTAGAAAAAGGTGCTCAACCTTGGGTGAAAATGTTTGACCTCGATTTTTACAGACACATTTATCGGTTAAATGGTTGGCCGTTTGACCCGGAAAATACAGCCCGTCCGGGAATAGTGGGAACCTGGACCAACGATGTATATGACCGTCTTGCTCCAGGTGTCAGAGCAGC
>JANQOC010000532.1 GCA_028279265.1 Hyphomicrobiales bacterium | reverse complement strand
GCTGCTCTGCTCAGCGGCCAACTTGACGTTGCGGATAAAAAAGTCGGAATTGTTTTGTCGGGCGGCAATGTTGATCCGGAAGCCTACGCGAAAATCATTTGCTCCGATTGAGAGCCCAGTAGGAAGAAGCGTTAGCTCTCCAGAAGATGAAAACTATTTGAAGAGCGCGGCGCGTTGCTCTTCATCGGTCTTTTTGAGATCCTGCAAATTCTTTTCCGCCTCTTCAACTTCAGGCGGCACCGTATAGGCAATTGCGTTATTATATTCCGGGGAAACCTCGCCAAACCTGACTTCCTCGGCCATAACCGCCTCGGCTTCAACCTCATGGCCTGTAATCTCGACAGTCTTCTCACCAGAGGTGTTGCGACCATTGTCGTCGAGATGACTGACCGCAATTTCTCGCTTGTCTTCTCTGAGAAAGGTGTCGATTTCCGCCTGTTCGAATTTCTGATCCGAAATGTTCTCACCGCTACTGGGAAGGGCCCGCAATTTTGGCAGTTCATTTGAATTTTGTGGGGATACAGATGCATCATCCCAGATGGCGATCATAGCCTGAAGCCGTTCTTCCAGATAGTTCAGAACCCGGACAACGCGGCTTGTCCGCTGACCCGTCAGGTCCTGGAACGAGCATTCGGAATAAATTTCCGTGGCGCGGGAATCCAGGAGCTCGCAGAATTTTTCTTCAATTCCCGCTTCGCGCATTGTCCACGCCGTTTCCTGAATGTCTTCCGCCGCCGCCAAAATCTTGTTGGTCGCAAGTTCCGTGGCCTTAACGATGTCGTCGAGTTCAGCGGTGGCCCCGGAAATGCCGTTTGCGTCATCATCCGACTGACGCAGTACCGCAACCTCACTTTTTGCCCTGGCTATGGACTGGCTCATATCCTTGAGTACGGCGCGGATGTCGAGATTTTGCAGGACCGTCTGATTTTCGCTGAGCGCATGTTCCAGCTTGCTGATGGCCCTGAGGACCATGGCCGTATCCGCATTCCGATTGCGTTCCGCAAACTCCCGCAGAAAGGCCCGTCCCCGTTCCGAGGCAATCAACGCGCTTTCGATTTCAAGGTATTCGTCCGGCGTCAATCTGCTATAAGGATTTTTCGGCACATTCATGTGTGAGCCCCCGATGGAATGTCCGTATTTGCCCGATGAGAAATATAACAAATATGGAATTGATTCGGTAGCGTCAGGTTCGGTGGGAAAAAATTCTCGGCCAGTGGCCGGATAATGCGATGAAATCATGCTCAGAAACCCGTCGAAAACACTGACAATTTCCGCTTTTTCCAGGTCCGTGGGGGTTTATTACGGGGCCATATTTCTCATTGTCGGGCTGAATACCGCCTATTTTCCCGTTTGGCTGGACTGGAAGGGTCTGACGGCCGGACAGATCGGTGTGGTTTTCGCTATTCCCCATTTTGTTGCGATTTTGAGCACGCCCGTACTGTCCTACTGGGTTGATCGCTTAGGCGATCGCCGTCGCGCCTTGCTGTTACTGTCCTGCGGAACCCTTGCCAGCTTTTCCATGCTGCTCGGAGCCGACGGCTATAGCGCCATCCTGTTTATCCAGCTGTTCTATGCTCTGTTCTGGTCAACGATTATGCCGGTCACAGAGGCGGTCGCCATGTCCGGCGTTCGCCGCCAGGGTTTGAATTATGGGCGCATGCGACTGTGGGGATCACTGTCGTTTATTGCTGCCAGCCTCATCGGTGGATATATGATCGATTTGTGGGGCGCTCAATCCGTTGTATGGATGCTGGTAGGCGCTGCATCCCTGCTGGTTTATTCGGCCTTTCACATGTCATTGAAGGATTCGGAGACCGGCACCGATAAGGCGGTCCCCTTACAAAACCGTTTGCGACTGGCCGAAGGTCTGCCTTATTTATTGACGCCGGCTTTCCTGTGTTTCCTGGCCACCGCCGGACTGATACAAAGCGCCCACGCCGTCTTCTACGCGTTCGGCACACTGCACTGGCAGTCCGTCGGACTCTCCACGGTTGAAATCGGCCGTCTTTGGTCCATCGGCGTTGTCGCCGAGATTTTGCTGTTTGCCTATTCCAACCGTGTCGTCCACTGGGTCGGCAGCCGTTGGCTTCTGACCATTGCCGCTGTTGCCGTCATCGTTCGCTGGAGCGGGCTTGCCTTTGACCCGCCTTTATTGGCACTCTATGGACTGCAGATCCTCCACGGGCTGACATTTGGAGCCGCTCATCTCGGCGCCGTCCATTATATCAGCGAAACGATACCTGAAAATTTTTCCGCCACGGCCCAGGGGATTTACTCTGCAG
>JANQOC010000528.1 GCA_028279265.1 Hyphomicrobiales bacterium | reverse complement strand
ATGATCAGAAGGACGAGTGTCAGCATCACAATCGATCCCGAATAATATCCAAACAGAAAAATGAGGAAATTAAACAGCAAAGCGCCGGTGGCCAGGCCGGAGACAATGTAATTGACGGGTACAATCGTCAGGTTCCACTCGGGAATGGTCCGCAGTGAAGCATAGATCATGCCCGTGCAGTAAATCGTGATCAGGGCCAGAACGATCATTAGCAGAGCGGCGACGGAAAATATTCCGGAGACGGTGCCCAGGAATATCCAGCCGATTGCAAACAGGCCTGCCGGAACGTAGGTGGCGATGACCAGGACACCTTCACGGGACAGCCACGAGGAGCGCCACTGGGAAAAGGCTCGCCATGCCCGTTCCGGGTGACCGAGATGGAAAGTCGAAGACAGGAGACCTGCGGTTACTAGAGCAAAAGCTAAGCCCAGGCCGGTGAGACCGAGAAGGAAATCCGGTTGAATCTGGCCAAGCAGGACAAACAGGCCAAGCCAGATCAGCAGGCCGTATCCGGCACCGGAAGCTGTTGTGAAGAGGATAACCGAGTAGGCTGGATGCATGGGTGTCAGGTCTCGTTAGCGGGAGAGGTAGCGGTCGGCCCAGGCAAATAGCCGGTCGGATAGGGCATGGCCATCGGCGGATATGGTATCGGATGACACTTTTTCGGAAGCGGTCGGAGTCATTGACTCGTCCCCGGCAATATTCTTGCGGGAGCGGGGGGGAAGATATTTATTCACCGGTTTGTAGCCGAACTCAGGCAGCAGATCCTGACCGTCCCGTTCCGCGACAAGCTTCGAAACGGCGCTTTCCGGATTTCCAATGTCACCAAAATGACGGGCCCCCGTTGGGCAGGCGCGCACGCAGGCAGGGATCCGTTCCTCCTCGGCAATGTTGTCATTGTAAATTCGGTCAACGCACAGCGTGCACTTTTTCATAACACCATCGTCCACATCATATTCCCGGGCGCCATAGGGGCAGGCCCAGGAACACAGCTTGCAGCCGATGCAGGTGTCGGGATTGACCAAAACGATGCCGTCTTCCTCACGCTTGTAGGAGGCCCCTGTGGGGCAGACGGTGACACAGTCCGGTTCTTCGCAATGCAGGCAGGAGCGGGGAAAATGCAGGGTACGACTCGTGCTGCCGTCACCAACTTCGTAGGCATGAATGCGGTTGAGCCAGGCACCGCTGGGATCGGCGCCATAGGGTTCCTGATCGGTCAGGGGCGCTGAATATCCCCCGGTATTCCACTCCTTGCAGGAAACGGCACAGGCCTGGCAGCCGACGCAGATATCGAGGTCAATGACCAGGCCAAGTTTTTTTTGCGTTTGTTCGGGCAGTGTCGTCATAGGATTTTGCCGCTTCCGCTAGTTCGAAGAATTGCGCACAAACCCGGCACCATAGGCCAGCCGTTCGGCGGGTTCAATTGACGTCGGCGAGGAGAGTGGTTCAAAGCGCGGCGAAGTGAGCCCCTGTTCCGCGTCCGATGCCCGCTCGATCGAAACTTTAAGGTCATACCAGGCTGCCTGGCCGGTAATCGGATCGGAATTGGAATAGCGATAACCGTCCGGGCGTTGTGGCAGCAATTCGGAAATAAGATGGTTGAGAAGAAAGCCACGCTGGCTTTCCGGCGCATCCTCGGCGAGGTTCCACGCGCCCGATCGTTTGCCGATGGCGTTCCAGGTCCAGACCGTATCCCTGTTGACGCCAAGCATCAGCCGGACCTGGGCCTTGACGCGGCCGAGGGGGCTTGAAATCCATACCCAGTCATCGTCTTCAATGCCGAGATCATGGGCCCGTTCCCGGCTCATATAGAGACGATTGTCCGCATGGATCTGGCGCAGCCAGGCATTCTGCGAGCCCCAGGAATGATACATGGCCATGGGCCGTTGTGTGATGGCGTGAAAACGGAATTCGGTTTCGTTGTGCTGGTCTTCGAACGGGCGGTACCAGAAGGGCAGGGGATCGAAATATGTTCTGAGCCGCTCGCGATGTTCTGCCGGCGGCACATTATTGCCGAACCCTTCGGCGGCGAGACGAATGCGCTGCATGGGTTCAAGATAGAGCTGAAATATGATGGGCGTGTCCGAAGTGCGAAATCCTTTTGCGAAGGCCCACTCCAGATAAGCCTTGTTGGCATGCTTGAAATAGCGCTGTTCCGGATCGAACTCATGCAGGTGAAAACCACCGTTTTCGATGTATTTTTCAAGCTGTTGCGGGTTGGGACTGCCGACACCGAAGGCGTCCCCGTCCTCACCGCGCCAGCCGGCCAACGGACCTATACCGGCCTTGCGCTCATGATTGACAATGTAGTCGGGATAGCCACCGGGATATTTCGGGGCACCCTCATCATTGACAAAGCCCGGCAGTTGCAAGCGGGCACCGAGATCGAGAAGCACGGTCTGGAACGCCCGGACGTCACGATCAGGTTCGACAACCGGATAGCGAATGGAATCCGCCGGCCCATCTGCTTCGGAAATGGGCCGGTCGAGAAGCGAAATGCAATCCCAGCGTTCGAGATAGGTGGTGTCCGGAAGTACCAGGTCCGCATAGTGCACGGTCTCGGAAGCGTAGGCATCGGCATAAATAATTTTGGGAATTTTGTATTCGCCGGTGTCAGGATCTTTTGCGGTCAGGTGATCGAGGGTGCCGGGGACGTTCATGGAGGAATTCCAGGCCATGTTGGCCATGTACATGAACAGGACATCGATCGGGTAGGGATCCGACGTGGCGGCGTTGTTGATGACCATGTGCATCAGCCCATGGGACGAGAACGGTGCATCCCAGCTGAAAGCCTTGTCGATTCTCTGCGGCGTGCCATCATTGTCCACAAGCAGATCGTCGGGCCCCATGGGGAAACCAAGATGCGGTCCGCCCAGGGGAGTGGAGGGGTGTACCTGTCCCGGCTTGCCGAAGGGGCGGAGATCCGGCGGGGTCTGTTTCGGATAAGGCGGCTTGTATCTGAACCCGCCTGGGCAGTCGATTGAGCCCAAGAGGATCTGCAGAATATGAATAAGCCGGCAGGTATGGAAACCGTTGGAATGGGCGGAAATACCACGCATGGCATGCATTGAGATGGGACGCCCGATCATCTGGTCGTGTTTACGTCCTGTCCAGTCGGTCCACGGAACATCAAGAACGACTTCGTTGGAAAAAGCGATTTCGCTGATTTCCGCGGCGATGCGCACAATATCTTCCGCTGGAACCGAGGTTTCGTCGGCAACGTTTTCCGGCGCATAGGAAGCGCTGAGGAACCGCCGCGCCAAAAGCTCAAACACGGGAACCGCTATTTGTCCGGACTCCAGTTTGAAAGAGCCCGAAAGGGCCGGTGTGATTTCCGGAAGCTTGGCATTGACCAGAGTTTTCGATGTCTTGTCAAAGGCAAGCGGATGGCCGTCGCCATCGCGGGCAAAAAGCCCATGCTCGGGCGAGCCTTCATCGTCGATGACCAGCCAGGAGGCGTTGGTGTAGCGGACGAGATAGTCCAGATCTATGGACTGTGTCCGGAACATTTCATGGATGAGGGCGCCAACGAACAAACCGTCCGTTCCCGGCTTGATGCCGACCCACTCATCAGCAATGGCGCCATAGCCGGTACGCACCGGATTGACGGCAACAAACTTCGCGCCCCTGGTCTTCAGTTTGCCGATCCCGGTTTTGATGGGGTTCGAGGCATGATCCTCGGCGACGCCGAACATCATGAAATACCGGGTATGTTCCCAGTCGGGATCGCCGAATTCCCAGAATGCTCCGCCGAACGTATAGAGGCCCGCAGCGGCCATATTGACGGAACAAAAACCCCCATGGGCGGCGAAATTCGGGGTGCCGAATTGCATGGCCCACCAGCCGGTCAGGCTCTGGGACTGATCCCGGCCCGTGAAGAAAGCGAGCTTACTCGGATCTTTTTCCCGGACGTCCCGAAGCCACCCGGTTGCGGTTTCAAGAGCTTCCTCCCAGGTGATTTCCTCGAATTCTCCGGAACCGCGGGGCCCCACCCGGCGCAGGGGTGCTTGTAGCCGCGCCGGCGAGTACTGCTGCATGATGCCCGCTGAACCTTTGCCGCAAAGGACCCCTTTGTTGACGGGATGATCCGGATTGCCCTCGATATAACGGACTTTTCCATTCTTCAGGTGAACCCGGATGCCGCAACGGCAGGCGCACATATAACAGGTTGTTGTTTTGACTTCATCTGAAACGGGCGCAGATGTATCGACTTTTGGCTGCATTGCGCCTCCGTGAATGAACAATCTGAATTGTATAGCTGGTTGCAGCCAATGAGATAACGTTATCCCATTCCTGGGAACTTATTTCAACATACCCGAAACCAGAAGCTGGCCATGCCAAATTTATTTGAACTTTTGCAAATGAATTTATAGACAATGTCCTGTATGAAGATAGCTTAAAATTGCGCAATTTTGACGCAAGAGCGCGGAGCAACCGCCGGATTGGGATAATATCCCGGATGGTGACAATCCGGTTAACGACGGACAATTAACCTATGGCCGACCGGCATCTTGATTTGAAGGGACTGAAATGCCCGTGGCCGATTCTGAAGACAGGCAAGGTGATAAAGGATTTGAGCGCCGGGGATACCGTTGAGGTTCTGGCGACGGATCCAGGCGCGGTTCAGGACTTCGAGGATTATTGCGAAGTTACCGGGCATGATCTTGTGGAGAGCGATGTTTCCGATGAAGTCTATCGTTTTGTTCTCCGAAAAGTGAAGCGGGAGGCCCGTCCAAAGTAGGGGATACACCGAATTTCGGGCATGCTATAACAGCTGACAATCGGTCCAATTCCAGGACCTTGTTAAATAAAGTGATCGCCCGCGCTTTTGACTGGATAACTTTGTTGCGGTAAGGATTGGCGGAGTGCAATTCGGTGGCATTGCTTTCACGCACACGACGACACTCATGCCGGAGCAGAACGGCAGCACATCGCGCGTTTCTATTTGAGAGTTTCTAAAAGGCACAATCAATGGTGCATCGCTATTTTCCCGCTCCCCAAGGTCTGGCCAGGATTCGCCGGGCTACGAGCGGGCTGACGCGCTACACCCTGGACCGGGCACCGGCGCTGCGCGGATTCGCCTATTATCTCTGGGAAAAAAGATGGTTTTTCGTGAGCATGGCGGTCTGCGCGATTGTTATGAACCTGCCGCCGCCGTCGGGCCTTTCCCAGGAGGGCCTGATTGTCATCGCCATGTCGGTTGCGGCGATCGTTCTGTTCGTGACCGAACCGGTGCCCCTGCCAACCGTGGCCCTGATGATTATCCTGGGGCAGGTTTTCCTATTGGGCGAAGACTCCAGCGATGTCGCCAAGAGCCTGATGAGCGACTCGGTCCTGTTTATCATGGGGTCGCTGATGCTTGCGGTGGCTCTCGTCAAGCAGAAGCTGGACAAGCGCATCGCCTATCTTATTGTGCGCGTGACGGGAACCAAGACTTCGAATGTGTGTATCGGCATCTCCTTCGTTTGCGGTGTCCTCGCCTCCGTTATCGGTGAGCATACAGTGGCGGCCATGATGCTGCCGGTGGCCATCACCCTCATTACGCTGACTTCCGACGATCCCAAGCAGGTGCGCAGGCTTGCCGCGGTTCTGCTGTTCTCCATCTCCTACGGTTGTTCGATCGCCGGGATCGGTACACCATCCGGGGGCGCGCGGAACGCGATCATGATCGGATACTGGAAGGAATTTTTCTTCGATCCGACCAATCCTGAAACGAATAAGTATATTATCGATTATGTGACGTGGATCATCTACAGCTATCCGGTGTTCCTTGTCCAACTGCCGTTTGTGACGGCAATCCTGTTCTTCACATTCCGTCCGGAGTACAAGAATATTTCCCGGGCCGTTGTGAAGCTGCGGCACCAGATTGAAGATGAAGGGCCGATGAAGCAGGCCGACTGGGTCTCCATCGTCGTCTTCCTGTGTATTCTCGTTGGCTGGGTCGTCTGGTCCGATTCGATCGGTCTCGGCACGGTCGCCATCCTCGGAGCCACGGCCTTCCTGGTCCTGGGGCTGGTGCGCTGGGAAGATGTCAATGTGGGCGTCAACTGGGGTGTGGTGCTGCTTTATGCCGCCGCTATTTCCCTTGGCGTGGAAATGAAAGATACCGGTGCCGCGATCTGGGTTGCGACGACGTTCCTGCAGGTCCTGAGCCCTCTCGGTGTCGATTCCGGCTTCGGGCTTATTGCCGCTGTTTCGGTTCTCACCACGGCTGTGACCAACACCATGTCGAACGGGGCCGCAGTTGCCGTTCTCGGTCCGATTACACTGAAAATGGCCACGGCAGCCGGTGAAAGTCCGCTGCTTTTCGGCTTCGTAACGGCGATTTCTTCATCGTTTGCGTATCTGACAGTGATCGGAACGCCGGCCTGTACCATCGTTTACTCCTCCGGATTTCTCAGGACGACGGATTTCCTTGTTGTCGGTTTCCGCATGGTCATTATGTCGACGATTATCCTGCTTATCGCAGCCTCACTTTATTGGCCATTCGTCGGGCTTTGAGTGTATACTGAAGGTCATGA
>JANQOC010000522.1 GCA_028279265.1 Hyphomicrobiales bacterium | reverse complement strand
TATACCGACCGGAGTGGTCCGTGGTCAGTTCCAGGTGCGAGCGCCCAAGGCCGATCCTTATTTCTGGTCCATGGATTACAATGGTGACAATGTTGTCCTTAAAGGATTTGTAAGCAGCGAAGACATTCGTAACGATCAAAAGAGGCTCGTTCGGCAGCTCTTGCCAAGTGCAAGAATCGAAGATCAGATGCAATTGGCTTCAGGAGCGCCCAAGGGATTTGAGCAGGCAGCGAATGTCTCCCTCGTGCAGATTTCAAGATTGGAAACCGGATCTGCAAGTATCAGAAATGGCGATGTCACAATAGAGGGTGTATCCGTCAATAAGAATACGACGGAAGATGTGCGCAAAACCATTGAGGCTGCATTACCGAAATCATTTAAAGCACAGCAAAAAATTTCGACAAAACAGTCAACGACAACAATTGTCAGTCGGGTCTCACCATTTGTATGGTCTGCAGACCGCTCCACGAAGATGTTGACATTAAGTGGGTTTGTACCCGGTGAGAAGCTCAGACAGGATCTCATACGTGCCGCACAGATCGGAGCACCGGATGCAAAGATAATTGATGCGATGAAAATCGGCCGTGGTGACATTTCGGACGCCGAATTCAGCAAGACGGCTCATTTTGGTCTTTGGCAACTTGGAAAACTCAGGGACGGTTCCGTTAGGTTGCGCGACAAAGACGTTCGAATTTCAGGCGAAGCGAGTTCGATCGACAATTACCGCGCGATAACCATATCGCTGCGGAGCGGACTTCCCTCGAACCTCAGTCTGGTGCAAAAATCCATCGTCCCGCCACGGGTTTCAACATTTCTTTGGAATGCCGAGTATTCGGACAACAAACTCTTGCTGACCGGTTTTGTCCCCAGCGACCGGGCACGAAAATCACTGGTCAAATTCGCAACCAGCCAATTTCCCAAGGCAACGATTGAAGACCGCATGCGTCTGGGTTCCGGAGCGCCGCAGAACTGGTCTGATGCTGCGCAATTCGGTATTCAGCAGCTTGCGGGATTGGAGCTTGGGTCTGTTGAATTGCGCGACAGCAATCTGGAAGTCAGCGGATTGGCAAATAGTACCGAAACAGCACAAAAACTGAAGTCAACCGTGACCGGAAATATTCCGGGAGGTTTTTCCAGCCAGCACCGTATTCAGGTCAAGCCGGCGCCAAAATCAAAAGCAGAGTCTACCTCATCGGTAACCATCGCAAGGAAGAAGGATGCGGAACAAGTTTCCATTCCAAGTACCGTCCTCCTCACGGACAATGAGCGGGTCAGTCCCGATGTGTGCCAGGTTTTGTTGAACTCGGCGCTGACCAGCGGCACAATCCGATTTCGCCCCGGCAGTTCGGTGATCGAGACCGAAAGCGAACCGCTTTTAAAATATCTCGGGCATATCGCGCGGCGTTGTCCGAACAGCAGGATAGAAATCTCAGGTCACACCGATTCCGATGGCAGCGACGAGCTCAATATGGCGCTGAGTCGGGAGCGTGCGGAAGCCGTCGTAAAATTCCTGGCGGCGGACGGCGTTGCGAGAACAAGATTGCAGGCGGCGGGATATGGAAAAAGCCGGCCTCTGGTGGCCAATACTTCCGATGTCAACAAAGCAAAAAATCGCAGGATCGAATTCAAGATAATTCAGTGAACTCCGTGCGTTTCGAAAGCGATAAATGGTCATGGCCTATTTAATAATCGAACTCTTTCCTTTTCTGTGCCTGGCTTTTGCCATCGGCCTTGTGGTCGGTTGGTTCGCCTGTGTCTATGGTGAGTGAATTGGCCAACATAAATCTCCTCAACGTCGAGTCCTGAAGAATTCATGAGTTATTACGTCGTTCAAACATTATTGCTCCTCGTGCTCGCCTATTTCCTAGGGGCCTGGATCGGGTGCACATTTCGCTCCTGGTTCAGCTATCGCCGATTCGAACGTGCCTACTGGAAAAATCCTGAAGCCTATGCTGCCGCGGGAACGGGTTCTACGATCGAGGATCAGGTTCTGGAATTTGTAGATACGGCCGAAATCGTTCCAGAAGCAGAGATTGAAGATCAGGCACCCGAGCCCGTACGTCGGTCAGTGATCGCGGAGACACAGGAAAAACACCGGCAAGAAAGATCTTTAGAGCAGGTGGCCCAATCCGTTGTAGATCGAGAGCCCCAAGACCTGCGCCGCATCAAAGGCATTGAAATGTCGGACATTGTCTTGCTCGACAAACATAATGTCAAAAGCTTCGATCAGATTGTACACTGGACCGCGGATGATGTCCGCCAGTTCAATAAGATGCTGGGTAATGAAGAACCCCGCATTCAGCAACAGAACTGGATCGAACAAGCTGCCGTTCTGTCCAGGGGTCAAAAGACACAATTTGCGGAACAGTTTGACGCTCAGACAAATTACGTCGTTAGCGAACCTGCTGAACAAACGGCGCGTCCTCTTGCCGATGAAATTCCGGATGAAACTTCCAATGAAGCCGTTGAAGGTTCGTTGTTAGAGCAGTCTTCGCAAGTCGTCGTTGAAGAGGCGATCCGGGATGTCTCCGACGAGGAATTGCAGCCGTCCGAAGAGGCTCAAGACAGTGAAGTTGTCGATGAAGTAAATGAACTTCTGGACACCGAACCTGTTCAAAGCCAGGAGCTCGATCACAGTGAAACTCAGATCGTTGATGAGCCTGCCGCGGAAGAGATCACTGAAGAAGAGATCATCGAAGACGCGCAACATATCCCGGACCAAGCGGACCTGAGGGACCAGCAGGAGGTCTTGGACCAGGCCGATAGTTCAGTCCGTCAGGAAACGACAGAGCAGGCCGATGTTTCCGATCCGGCCAAAGAGCACACCCTGCCGCCAGACAATCTCAAGAGAATTGGTGGAATTGGGGTGATCAT
>JANQOC010000069.1 GCA_028279265.1 Hyphomicrobiales bacterium | reverse complement strand
AAATGTCGATCGATCATAGTGTTCACCTCACGGTTGCTGGTTGCGATCTACTCCAATGCTGCTGAAAAACTGCTGCTGACTTGATTTGAGTGATTTCGTTCTGCGTGCTTCAGTTTAACTGAGTCTCACAGGGCAGGCAACTTTCTCTTTATTTTCAAAGGGTTGTCAGCACTCTTCAGTGAGAGTGCCAGGACCCCATAGGCAAAATTATTGAGATTTTCAGTGATTTGATCCGTGATAGAGCTGTTTCCAGCTCCCGAAAGTCATGAAACTAGTCAGAAACACTATAATTGGTCAGTAGGCTGACCTTATCGAGCTTGAAATCACTTTCAATCCAGATTTGTTCCAATTGACCGAGAATTCTACCCAATCCGGGTCCCGGCGTCTTCCCGGCAGCGAGCAGATCGGCTCCGCGCACAGGAAATTCAGGAATGGCCCATGTTTCGGCAAGAGTGAACTGACTTGTCAGAATTTCGTGAGAAATTTCTTTCCCGGCCAATTTGGCACGAACATAACGCTTTGAAAGATCGTCCAGGGTTATCTGACGTCCCCGCCGGTAGAGCATTTTCCGAATTTCTGAATCCGACACAGGGCTTTCAATTGCATCTGTCGCTTCAGAAAAGATTTCGAGGCGATCCTGCTCAGCATTTGAAAATCTGAGCTTGTGGCAAAGACGCCGTTCATCGTCCTCATCATCAATGGCATAATGGGCCAGACGGAGAAGAGCGTCTTGTTTTTGCCCCAGACCAGATTCCACAAGATCAGTTTCCAATTGTAACTGGCTTTCAAACCGATCAAGAAAAGTCCGCCCGCCCAGAAGAACGGTCATCAGTTTAGCGTCTTCCATGCAGGCGACAACGCGTCCTGCCCCCGTTGCAGCAAACAGTTTCATGATTTCCCAGGTCACCCGCTCCCGGGATAATAATTCGAGCCCGGCTTTTTCCGATATAACGGCCCTTAATCCCTGTTCATCAAACTGCTCGCAGGCAAGCTCCGCGTGAAAACGAAAAAATCTCAAAATTCGGAGATAGTCCTCGCGAATGCGCGCCCTTGGATCGCCGATAAATTTCAGAGTTCCGCTGTTAAGATCTTCCAGCCCGTTAAGGGGATCAAAAAGGTGCCCGTCACGACCCAGATAGAGGGCATTGATCGTGAAGTCCCGCCGCCGGGCATCCTCGGTCCAGTCATTTCCAAAGTCCACCTTTGCATGTCGCCCGTCTGTTTCGATATCACGGCGCAATGTGGTGACCTGAAAGGGTTTGCCTTGAGAGATCAGTGTAACGGTACCTTGATCAAGGCCAGTCGGTTTTACCAGAACATCGGATTGACCGGATTGGGCCAGCAATGTTTCGGGACGCACCGGGGTTGCAAAATCAATATCGGCAACCGCTCTTCCCAGAAGCGTATCCCGTACGGCCCCCCCGACAATGCGCGCCTCATCTCCGGACCGCTCGACAAAATCCCAGATTACCTGCAGGACAGGGTCCCTAAACCAGTCAAGTTTGGTAAAATCTGGAAGCGGATCATTTTTAGGGGTCTCTTTCATGAGACATCTTCGCCCCTGGTTTCTGGAATAACTCCGGCGACTGACTGACCACCATCCCCTGAATCGCTGCTTGAATGGTACCGAGTCAGGGACAAGTGACAAGAGGCACGGTCACTAAACCCGATCGGAGTTCTCGCGTTTAACCGATTCCATCGACGCACGAACTTAAATCAGGCGTTGGTGACGACGATAAATGTCGCGATCGTGACAATTGCCGTAAGCGAACCGGCAATCGTCAACCAGTCAAAGGGCGCACCTGCCCACAGCGCTTCTCCCGGACTGCGCCTCAGTGCCCGATAAGCAGCATAAAGCAGGAAGGGGAAGCAAAATGCGATCGCCATTATAAAGAGGACACGGGGCATCAGACGTACAGCCTTTCAAACAGATTTCTCAAGATTCCTGCTGTTGCCCCCCAAATGTATTTGTCTTCATAAGGCATAGCATAAAAGGTCCGGTGCCGCCCCATGATTTCTCTTTGATGCAGTTCATGATTGTCGGCGGTCATTAGGAAGCTCAACGGAACTTCAAAAACCTCGGCGACTTCATTGTGGTCGAGACTGAGATCGAAATCCGGCTTGACGATACCCAGGATCGGGGTGATCAGAAATCCTGTCCCGGTTCGGTATTTGTCCAGTACACCGACGAATTCCACATGTTGCCGATCCAGCCCGATCTCCTCTTCCGTTTCCCGGTAAGCGGTATCGAGCGGTGTCTGGTCATAGACCTCGATTTTACCGCCGGGAAAAGAAATCTGTCCGGCGTGGGTAGGCAGTTCATGGGAACGCTGGGTCAGCAATACGGTGGTCGACGCCGAGCGCTCGATGATCGGGACGAGAACAGCAGCCTGACGAAATTCCGACGTTAGAAAATCTGATGGTTTGTTTTTTTCATCAACGTCGTAATCGCTCCTCTCAGAATCCGGACGGGCCATCTCACCGACGGCCGAAAAGTCCTTCGGTAATTCATTTTGCGCACGCACACGAATATCTGCAGCAGAAAATTCCGTCATAACTTGCCAGTAACTATCATTCCCGAACGTTCGTTCCAGCATTTCCTTTTACCAGCTTTCTTTCTCTGGTTTGTTAAATTTCTGAATTGTTAAATAATTTCAGTCCACACAGCTAAGATCTAAGGTTTTCGTCCTGCGATTCAATAGGTTCGAAGTCGGGGGTCGACATGGGAAAGAACACCGATCCGCTCCAGACACCGAGGACCGGCTTGTCCTCGAATATGCCCTCCACGGCAAGATCCACAAGATCATAGGTCAGGGATCGGCTGACCAGGGCTTCAAGTCGCCCCCGCACATGGACATAGGCCCGGAACGAACCGTCTGCCGGACTGTGGGAAAAACGCAAGAAGTGATCCTGCCCGACTGAGATCTGTTCCCCGACATTAGTGAAAAACACGATCTCCTGGGATCTGAATTCGCCGTGAACCTCCAATTCCACGCCCAGAAAAGGGGCGTCTTCGACGGTGATCCCGTACTTCTCAACGGGGGTGACGAGATAGTGGCGACCATCTTCGTCTTTTCTCAATATCGAGGCAAACAGCCGCACGAGGGACTCGCGAACGATCTGTCGCCCTTCATGGAACCAAATGCCGTCGCGATTTATCTTCAGGTCCAGATCGCCGCGATAATCAGGGGTCCAACTCTCAACAGGCGCGGGACGAACAGCTTTGCTCTGCACCACTGATAGGGTGTCTTTCAGCTTATTTTCCAAATGCCTGATGCTGTTGTCGGAACCTAATTCATAAGAATTTGATCTTCGTGGCATAGTTTGCGCGATTAAAGATGGTTTGAATGAGATATATCTAATGGGTTGATGAGATAATTCCATAGAACCGCCGGATTTGGCAATTCTCCTGGATTTCCTGTCCATCAGTTCACTAACAATTTTGTGACGAAATTTAGCAGCAAACTGTTTCTGAAATCCGATAAACTCCCTATATTGTCTGCATAAGACAAGTAGGGCGTAACCTAGATTGGAAGCTATGACAAACATAAGCCAGACAGACGAAAATATTGTTGAACGCGTCGAACATGTGAGTGAAAAAATTCGCCAGGTGATGGATGCTGCATCGTCGGTGATCTTCGGTCAGCGCGAAATCATCGAACTTACTTTGATCACCGTTTTATCGGGCGGACATGCGCTGCTGATCGGGGTTCCCGGACTGGCGAAAACCAGCCTCGTGGAAACGCTGGGACACGTGCTCGGTTTGGACAATAAACGTATCCAGTTTACGCCGGACCTCATGCCGTCCGACATTATCGGCTCGGAAGTTCTGGAAGAGAACGAACTGGGCAAACGCCAGTTCCGATTTATCAAAGGCCCTGTTTTCACCCAACTGCTCATGGCCGACGAAATAAATCGTGCCAGCCCGAAGACCCAGTCCGCCCTGTTGCAGGCGATGCAGGAGCACCATGTTTCGTTTGCCGGTGAACGCCACAACATTCCGACACCCTTTCATGTCCTGGCAACCCAGAACCCGCTGGAGCAGGAGGGAACTTATCCGCTTCCAGAAGCACAGCTTGACCGCTTCCTGGTTCAGATTGACGTCAACTACCCGGACGAGGTGGCCGAGCGCAAAATGCTGTTTGCGACGACGGGAACCGAAGACAGGAGCCTGGTGAAAATTCTCTCCGATTCGGAGATACTTTCCGCGCAGCGCCTGTTGCGGCAACTGCCTGTCAGCGACAAAGTCGTAGATGCCATTTTGAAACTGGTCAGAGCAGCCCGTCCCGGCGAAGATGCTGATGAACATATTAACCGGCTCGTTGCCTGGGGACCGGGTCCCCGCGCCAGTCAGTCGCTGATGTTCGCGGTCCGTGCCAAAGCCCTGATCGATGGACGTCTGGCCCCGTCGGTAGATGATGTGATCAATCTCGCGGAACCGGTCCTGAAACACAGAATGGCCCTGACTTTCGCGGCCCGCGCCGAAGGCGTCCAAATCGAAGATATTATCAAGCAACTGTCCGACAATCTCGAACAGGACTGATCGGACAAAGCCTGATTGGAGTAAGCCTGACGTGGCAGAATCTTCCTTTAACGCGCTTAGCAAGAACATTGGCAGTCTTGAAGAACAGGCCCATAGTCTGGCCGAACGGCTGCCGGAACTTCTGGTGGAAGCCAAACGGGTTGCCCACACCATCACCCATGGTATTCACGGCCGGCGGCGGCGAGGACCGGGGGAAACTTTCTGGCAATTCCGCCCCTATGAGCAAAGCGATACGGTCAGTGAGATTGACTGGCGCCGGTCGGCAAGTTCTGACACGCTCTATATCCGCGAACGCGAGTGGGAAGCCGCCCATACGATATGGCTGTGGCCGGATCTTTCCCGCTCCATGGGATTTGGTTCCCACCTGTCCCAGGTTACCAAGGTCGATCGATCACTGGTCCTGATGCTGGCGCTCTCGGAACTGCTGGTCCTTGCTGGCGAACGTGTCGGTATCGTCGGCTATATGACGCCGACCGCGAGCCGCATGGCGATGGCCAAACTCGCGGAATCTGTTCTGCAGATGGTTACTGATGGATCGAATTTGCAAAGCCTGCCGCCGGACACGGTGTTCAGCCCGTTTTCCGAATTCGTCACTTTTGGCGATTTTCTGGATCAACCTGAAGAACTCACACAAGGCTTCAAGCAAATTGCAAGCCAGGGTGTGAGGGGTCACCTGGTTCAGGTGTTCGACCCGGCGGAAGAAACACTGCCTTATAGTGGACGCACACTTTTTGAAGCCCGGGAGGGCAGTCATAGCCTGCTCACGGGACGCGCGGAAACCCTCAGGGACGGATACACGCTCAAACTTGCCGAACACCGGTCCAAACTGCAGGATCTAACGCAGAACATGGAATGGTCTTTTCTGCTGCATCATACGGATCGGCCGGCTGGTGAGGCCCTGCTGGCTTTGTACACGAAACTAACCGGTCAGGAATCGCACTATCAAACCGCAAGACCGACTGTAGAGGATAGTGGGAAGGGTCTGGACCGTAACTCACTGCGTGGAGGGCGCACATGAACCTAGGGCTCATAGGTTTTCTCTCGCCCTGGATACTGGCAGGTCTTGTTGTCCTGCCCATAATCTGGTGGCTGTTGCGTTTTACGCCGCCGCGTCCCCGGCAGATCTGGTTTCCGCCGACACGATTGCTGCTCGATCTGGATTCGGAGGAACAGACGCCCGTGCACAGCCCATGGTGGCTGACAGCTCTGCGGATTTTGTTAGCGGCGCTGATAATCTTCGCTCTGGCGCAACCTGTCCTCAATCCGGACAGGACAAATCTGAACGGCAACGGTCCGATTTTGATCGTCGTTGACAATGGCTGGGCTTCGGCCCCGGTATGGAACGAGCGCGTTGAGGTGATGTCGAACCTGATCGACCAGGCGGAAAGACTATCGCGCACTGTCATCATTGCAAACACCGCTGCAACCGGATCGCCTCTGGACCTCACCCCCCTGTCGCCGAAAAAAGCCGAAGAACGAGCCGCCAGCCTGTTACCGCAACCTTTTGATCCCGACCGGCAAGCGGTTATCGAGAAGCTGGAGGCAGAGATTACCGGTCAAGAAGAAATGGCCGTGTTCTGGCTCAATGACGGACTTGACTATGGTCAGGCCGATGCTTTCGCCGAACGTCTCGGTCAGCTGAACGATGGCCAGGTGAACCTTACCCTCTTCCGCGATGCCAATCCCAAATCCCTCGGTCTGAACCTTGAGAACAATGCTTCCGATGCGATGGTTGTCCGTATTATCCGGGCCGGTGAAGGATCGGTCTCGGGACGTGTCATGGCCAAGAGTACGCGCGGGGCCCTGCTCGGGGATGCCGAATTTGCGCTTTCGGGTTCGGCCAAGGAAGTCAGTGTTGAACTGGACCTTCCCCTCGAAATTCGTAACCAGGTGGCCGAATTACAAATCGTTTCGGAAAATTCCGCCGGTGCCGTTCATCTCCTGGATTCCCGGACCCAGCGCCGGAGAGTCGGATTAATCTCCGGCGAATCCCGCGAACTGGCACAACCGCTTCTGTCGCCGATTTATTATGTTGAGCGTGCCATCGCACCATTTTCGGAACTGGCAACGGCGCGGGAAAGCAACATCGCCACTTCCGTAACCACGATCCTGTCCCAGAACCCGTCGGTGATCATTCTCGCCAACATAGGCAAACTCGTGGGACAGAGCGAACAAGGCCTGACAAAATGGGTGAATGACGGCGGCGTCCTCCTGCGTTTTGCCGGTCCGCGGCTGGAACGGGATTCCGACGAGTTACTGCCTGTCAAACTGCGCAAAGGCGGCCGTGTGCTAGGCGGGGCCCTGTCCTGGAGTACGCCGCAATCCCTAAGCCCGTTCGAAAATTCAAGTCTGTTTTATGGACTGGATGTTTCCGAAGATGTGCTGATCAATCGCCAGGTCCTGGCTGATCCCCTGAATACCACGGCTGATTCGCAGATTTGGGCCCGTCTTAATGACGGCACGCCTCTGGTTACCGCCCGGCAAACAGGCAAAGGCTGGGTGGTGCTGTTTCACGTGACGGCAAATTCCGACTGGTCAAACCTGCCACTGTCGGGTTTGTTCGTGAGCATGTTGCGTCGGATTGTGGATTTCTCGGCTAACCTGGACTCGCCTGTGTCCGGTACCGGAGACGGATCGCCCGCAAATCAATCGGAAACAGGAACTCAGAATTCTGGACCGCTAATCAACCAGGCCCAGCTTCTTGCCCCGACACAGACACTGGATGGCTATGGCAAGCTGGTTTCGCCCCCATCCACGGTTGAACCCATCGACAAGAGCAAGCTCGCGGAACTAAAACCCAGCCTCAAGCATCCCCCGGGGATTTACGGGCCCCAGGGTTCCGTTCGCAGCCTGAACGTAATCACTCGGGATACGAATTTAACGGCCTTCCGGTCCTCCCCCTCGGGCATGCCGGTCGTCGCTTACGAACGTAGCGAGTCCCTTTCCTTGAAACCCTGGCTCCTTTTTGCGGCATTGGCACTGTTCTTCCTTGATGCTATTATCATGCTTGTCATGTCAGGTGGATTTCGCAGAGCCAGTCCTTCTGGGGCCTACAGTATCTCCGCTATTCTGTTGCTTTTGACGACCCTGGGATTTGTTTCCTGGGGCAACGTACCGGTTCAGGCCCAGAACGAAGACAAGGATCGCACAGCTTTCGCTTTGGAAGCTGCCCTAGACACGCGTCTTGCCTATATTGTTACCGGCGATGAGGGAACCGACCGGATGTCCCGCCAGGGCTTACTGGGGCTCAGTCGCGTACTCAGGGCACGCACGGCCATTGAACCGGCGGAACCTATCGGCATTAATGTCGATGTGGATGAACTCGCATTTTTCCCCGTGCTTTACTGGCCGGTCCGGGCCGATGCCGAGCGCCTCACGGAATCCACACTCGCCAAGGTGGATGCCTATATGAAGCAAGGCGGCATGATCATTTTTGACACTAAGGATTTCCAGCAGCAGTTGCCTTTGGGCGTTGCCGGGGAACAAAGCCCCGGAACGACGGCCCTGCAGCGGATTATCGGCGGACTGGATATTCCGCGCCTTGAACCGGTTCCTGAGGGGCACGTACTTACCAAGTCGTTTTATCTGCTCTCCAGCTTTCCCGGCAGATGGGATGGCGGCGCGCTCTGGGTGGAAGCACAGCCCGTATCGACCGGCGAAAATCAGGAACGGTCGACGAGCCGGACCGACGGTGTGAGTTCGATACTAATTACATCAAACGATTTGGCCGCTGCCTGGGCATTGGATGAGCAGAACCAGCCACTTTACCCGACGGTTCCCGGGGGGGAGAACCAGAGGGAAATGTCGTTCCGGACTGGCGTCAACATTGTGATGTATGCGCTGACCGGAAATTACAAGGCCGATCAGGTACACATCCCCGCGCTTCTTGAGCGCTTGGGACAGTAAGAGGACATCCAAGACATTGAACTGGTCAATCGAGTTTCTCCCCATACTCCCGCCCCTGTTCTTCTGGACCGCCATGGCCCTGACGGCGCTTGGCTGCCTGTTATTGTTATGGCGGCGTAGCCGAGGTTTCGCGATCCGCTGTCTGGCGCTTGTCCTTCTGGCCCTTGGTCTTGCAAATCCGAATTTGCGGCAGGAGGAACGGGAACCGCTAGGCAATATCGTTGTCGTCATGGTCGATGAAAGCGCCAGCCAGAGAATCGGCGGACGTGCCGAGCGCACGGCCCTGATCCGCGATCAGCTTGCCGCCCGCTTCTCGTCGTTTTCAAACCTTGAAGTACGGTGGATTACATCCACCAGGAAAACCGATGATAACCGCGATGGGACGACCCTATTTGCGGACCTCAACCGCGGTCTTGAAGGACTGCCCTCGGACCGGCTTGCCGGCATTATCCTGATTACCGACGGACAAGTGCACGATACCCCGGGTGATGTGACGCAGCTTGGCCTCAATATACCCATCCATGCACTCATAACCGGCGGCAAGGGGGAACAGGACCGGCGCATCCAGGTCTTGAAAGCACCGAGGTTCGGCATTG
>JANQOC010000514.1 GCA_028279265.1 Hyphomicrobiales bacterium | reverse complement strand
AGGCCGAAACAGGTTCAAACAGCCTCGGTCATCAAATGATTCGCCGGATCCAGGAAGTGAGTCGACGACGATTGATTGATGTTCAGCATCTGGCAGGCATCTTCAAAGGCAATCGGCCGAGAGAAGTAGTAACCCTGACCGAATTCACAATCGAGTTCGAGCAATGCATAGAGATGTTCCCGGGTCTCGATGCCTTCGGCGATCACCCGAATTCCGATACTGTTGGCCAGGTCCAGAATAGATTGAACAATCGCATCATTGCTTTCACTGGAAAGCAGAGCCTGGATAAAGCTCTTATCCAGTTTTAATTCATTGACGGACAAATCTCTGAGATGGGTGAGGGAAGCATATCCCGTCCCAAAGTCGTCCAAAGCGACATCCAGTCCGGCGGCTTGCATCTCAGATATAATCTGATGACACTTTTCAGATCCCCGACCGACGACGCAGTCCTCGGTAATTTCTGCGGTAACCTCTCCAAGTCCGACACCAAATTGTTTGAACGTTTCAACAATTCCCTGGAGAAAGTGGGGATGTTTGAAGTGAGACGGAGAAATGTTGAAGGAGAGCTTAGGTACCGTCCCGCATATGGATCGAAATCGGGCGCGATCATTGAGAACCCGGTCGATAACAAAATTGCCCACATGCTTCGCAAGTCCCCGGTCGTCTGCGAGCTGGATGAAATGTCCGGGGCCGACTAGTCCGTGATCCGGATGGTTCCAGCGGATTAGCGCTTCGAAACCATAAATTTTACCGGTTAACAGGTTCACCTGAGGCTGGTAGTGAACAATCAGTTCATCTTCCTTCAGGGCTCGGCGCAGCGAAATTTCCGTTTTCTTGGCCTGGGCGACTTCCGTTCGCATCGGCTCGTCAAAGAAGTAGAACGTCCCCTTCTCAATGTCTTTCGCTTTGTAAAGGGCGATATCCGCATGAGCGAAGAGCTCGACAGGGTCGTTGGCATCGGTTGGATAAGTGCTGATACCGATGCTGGTTGTCGGTACGAGGGTCACGCCATCGATATCAATGGGTTGTGAGACCGTGTTTATGACCCGCTGAGCAACGGTCTCCAAATCGGAAGATTCCAGAAATGGACTAATTAGGATAACGAACTCGTCGCCTCCAATCCGGCTTACAACTTCATGCCCGCGAAGGCTTTTGCGGATTCGCGCCGCTATATGCTGAAGCAGTTTATCACCGGCTGTGTGGCCCATGGTGTCATTGACGTTCTTGAAGTTATCAAGGTCGAGGAGCAAAATGGCGCATTTCGTGTCATACCGATCTGCATAGGCGATGGAATGCTCAAGCATCTGATTGAAATTTCGCCTGTTTGGCAGCCCGGTAACGGGATCCTCAAGAGCTAGTTTCTTTACTTCGGACTGCGCGCTGTACAGCATCTGCAATTGCCGGCGCATCAGGAAAAATGGAATGAGCCAGAGCAAGGTCATGAACAGGATGAGGATCAGATATCCGTAGCCAAATTCTTTCCAGTAGTTCTTGTTGAGCTGGTCCGAGTTGAACCAGGTAAGAATCGTTATTGATTCCCCATCGACCAGTTTGACTTTCAATTTCAAAGGACCGATCGAATTTGAAGAACCCAGACTCTTATTTTCAATTGTGGGAACACCTTCAAGGTCAGATCTTTTTGCGGTCGCGTTGGGAATTTCAGTGACAAGGCGCTCTGCTGAATCGCGGACGGATATCCGCAGCAGATTGCCATTGTCGAGCTCTACGCGAAGAACGGCCGGCAGATGGCCGGACTTCGTACGAATTTCTTCTACGGATCGAAACTGCCGGAAGTGATTTTTAAATATCTTTGACCAAATCTCGATTTGGGTTTTTACATGGTCTTGTTTGTGTTCGTAAGATAACCACCAAGCGAAATTGCTCGATATGACAACAATGATCGCCCCGATCATGCATGGCAATATCAAGCTAAATCGACTGAATTTGGATGGATTATTGAAAAACTGCAACATTACTTACCCCCAACCAGGGGCTCATATTACAGACAATACTTTTGTATTTTGATAATTGGAGAGTTCAGATTTTTCGAAAATTTTATGTATTTCGTTAGGTCTTCGTTAACCCATGTTAATCGGCCACTAACATCGGAAGATTATTGCGTAACAACGGCCTGGAGTTGTTTAACACATCGAAATCAATCCGGAATTTCAGAAATATCTGACTTATTTAAACAGGCAAACCTGTAGTGTTTGGTGCGGGTCGAAGCGCTGCGGATATTGCCGAAATAGTTCAAAACAGGGATCTAATCATGCCTCCATCCGCACGCGATGCGGAACCGTTAATCGCAGATGCCTTCGGAGAACATAGGAAAGTGACATAATCTGCAATTTCCTCCGGGTCAGCCCATCGCTGCAACAGTGATGAACGGCCTTCCCCTTCGGCAAAGTAGGCCTTGGTCATTTCTTCCGGAGTCGTACTTTCTTTTTCCGCCATTTGATTCATGAATTTTTTCACACCATCGGTCCAGGTCGGGGCCACTTGTACTGAGTTGACGGTTACGGCGCTGCCTTTCGTCAATTCAGCCAAACCCCGTGCAATCGATATCTGTGCGGTCTTCGACATGGCATAATGGATCAT
>JANQOC010000512.1 GCA_028279265.1 Hyphomicrobiales bacterium | reverse complement strand
CCAGCGGACATTGTACTTCTGTCCATTTTTTAGAAATACTTCCGAGTCGACAAAGTAGTCGTTGCCTTCCCTGACACTGGGACGCAGAACCCGGGCCTTTACAACTTTGTACTGGGTTGTCTGGCTCGAAAAATATCGGGCCATGAACTGGGCCACGCCTGCATAGTAATTGGAGCGCCGGGAATAGGGTAGCTTCTTGGCATAGGAGCCGAGGGAAAACAGAGAAATCGTCTGAATATCGGCATGTTTGCGAATGGGTGACATGAACGCGCCGGCAGTTCCGCTTTTGGCCGCCCGCAGCAGGTCCACTTTGACCTTGTTCATGAAATTTGCGGCCGCATCGGCCTGTGCATCGGAACTTGACAACAGTGTCGCACATGCGATCAGACCACTGACAAACAACATCCCAAACGTTTTGCGAAAACAGAATAGACAGGATGATTTCGTAGGCATCTCTTCAACTCTCGACTTGTGCGATTCGCAGTTTCCCAAATCTAAGTAAATTATTGTGCGAATTTATGAATAATTTCTAAGATCGTGTCCATTAATTATAATTACGCAACCCTTCACCGATTATTTAAGACACAAGAATCCACGTCGTGGCAACAATTCCGAGGGGTTCCAAAGTAGGTTATCCAAATGTGTGTCAGATGTGTGACGTCGTTCGGCTATTGTTGCAAATAACTCCCGAGGACATTCGTCTTTCAAATATTTATATAGAGCATAAGAATTAACCGGACACGCAGTAAAGTTTACGGCAGAATTCGCTTTAAGGTTAATGCATATCATTGCGATCCTGACGAACCGCGGAAATTCCGAATTGATCCCAGGGATTATCGGCAGAAGACAGGTAAATTAGCCTATTTGACGACGGCAAACTCTCCCGGATCCCTCCTTTTCTATCCCTGTTTAAGATCAAATTTCAGTGCCCGGATAAATTTTATTTGCAAAGAGGGCAAAAGGGGGTTGCAGAAGCGTACCAATAGACATAAAGATATCTTTATGTCTTTTATGTAGTGGAATTTTCTGACGTAACGTAACCCATTGCCTTTGTCATGTCACTGATACCCGTCAATCGTCTGTTATCCGGTTTGCGAGCCCTGGGAGAGTCGACCCGTCTGAGACTGCTTGCTCTGCTCAAGGAGGGCGAATTGAATGTCAAAGATCTCACGCGCATTCTCGGTCAAAGCCAGCCGCGTATCAGCCGCCATCTGAAACTCTTGGCAGAGGCGGGTCTCGTGCAAAGATATCAAGAAGGCAGCTGGGTATATTTCCGACTTGCGGACGGCACGGATTTCGCAGAGCTGGTCGGCCAGATCCTGTCGCAAGTTGATATGGATGACCAGACCCTGAAGCGCGATCGTGCACGTGCTAACGCTGTGAAACAGGAACGCGCCCGAACAGCGCAGAAATATTTTCGCGAGCATGCGGCAGAATGGGACCGCATCCGCAGCCTGCATGTGGCCGAAAACGATGTCGAAGACATGATGCTGAAAATTGCCGGTCCCGGGCCCTTCGGCAATCTCGTTGACTGCGGCACTGGCACCGGCCGCATCCTGGAACTCTTTTCCGATCGTATCGATAGGGGTCAGGGATTCGATATCAACCACGACATGCTGTCCTATGCCCGGGCCAACCTTTCCCGCGGCGGCTACCGTCACTGTCAGGTCAGATATGGGGACCTGTTTAACCTGCCCCTTGATGACAAGGTCGCAGATCTCGTTATCGTGCACCAGGTTCTGCACTTTCTCGAAAGTCCTGCTGCGGCTATTGTCGAGGCAGCGCGGGTGATGAAACCCGGGGCCAAACTCCTCATTGTCGATTTCGCCAATCACGATCTGGAATTCGTACGGGATGAATTGGCCCACCAGAGGTTGGGCTTTGAAGACAAGCTCGTACAACAATGGATCACGGATGCCGGTCTGGAACCAGGTCTTCACAAAATGCTAAAGCCGCCAAAGAATCTGGGGCGCGAGAAATTGACCGTATCCCTTTGGGTGGCCCGGAAAGAACCAGTCGATTCTGAAGTCAGTTCGACGGACAATCACCAGTTGCTAGAGACCGATACCTTATGAACAAATCTTCGCGCCGATTGAGCCGGGCGGTTCAATCAGATCAAATGCAAATTTCATTTGAGTTCTTTCCGCCGAAAACGGAGAAGATGGAGGAGATGCTCTGGACCTCGATCAAACGGTTGGAGCCGCTCACCCCTCGATTTATCTCGGTAACTTACGGAGCTGGCGGATCAACGCGGGAGCGTACCCATACCACACTTGGGCGCGTGCTCAAGGAAACATCCCTGGCTCCGGCCGCCCATCTGACCTGCGTAAATGCGTCGAAAACCGAGGTCAATGAGGTGATACAATCCTATCGCGATATCGGGGTCCGGCATATCGTGGCGCTGAGGGGCGATCCGCCGGAAGGCTTGTCGGGTACCTATCGCCCGCATCCCGACGGATATACCAACGCCGCCGATCTCGTCAGCGGAATTCGTCAGATCGGTGCGTTTGAAATATCTGTTTCCGCTTACCCAGAAAAGCATCCGGAAAGTCCGTCGTTTGAATCCGACATGGACATGCTTAAAGCCAAGCTGGACGCCGGAGCGACGCGCGCCATCACTCAGTTCTTTTTCGATAATGATCATTATTTCAGATATCTCGACCGTGCCAGCGCGGCGGGGTTAGACATTCCCGTCACCCCCGGAATCATTCCGATCCATAATTTC
>JANQOC010000510.1 GCA_028279265.1 Hyphomicrobiales bacterium | reverse complement strand
GTTCACCGAACCCTGGAACAGAGTTCGGCGATTGTGACCCGGGTAAAGGACGCTTGAGGACAGGCGGGTTTCATACTTGGGGAACAAATAAATCGAACGGTTCAGAACGACGTTGATAGACATAAGGCGGCGCGGGGGCCGGGTAGGCGCCTGACTTCAAGAAAAGTTCGGGGACACAGAACAGAAGAACCGATCAGGGACGGCTCGTTCCCTGAATATTCGAGCCGGTGAGATCAGGTTCTCCCGGTTTCGGCACAACCTTGATTTCCAGATTCAAATCTTCATCGCCATCAAGCCAGGGCAGCTGTTTGCCCAGGGTGACCGTATTTGCCAGGAGATCCTGAGTGGGCAGACCGGTGACCGGTAATTTACGCCGGGTCTGGTAAGCGACTATGGCGGCCCGCGTGCGCGGTCCATAAACACCGTCAATTCGCCCCTTATAAAAGCCGTCGGTTTTGAGCCAGGTCTGTACCGCCCGCAGACTGTCCGGCTTTTCGATGAGTTTGGCCTCCCGAAGAATTTCGGTTGCATAGAAAAATGCCGATGCATTTACCGCAGTGTTGGCGATGATTTTTGTCTGGATGCGTTTTTTCTTCGCCGCGCTGGAGGTGACGATCTGTTCGTATGACCCGACATTTATGCCGACAACAACAGGTCCCTTAGGCGAGTTCATGAGAATCGGGGATCCGGAAGACGCACCGCCCGTGTCGCAATCGTGGAACACCAGGGAGTCGGCAGATATGAACAGGCGTTTGACTTCCCGCCAGCTAATTTTCCCGGAAAACTTCTTGACGCTGCAAGGTCCGGAATAGGCGAGCTTCCAGCGTTCGAAATCCCAGTGATAGGCGATCTGGAAAATCTGCTGGTCGGCAGATGCTTTCAGCAGTTTTTCCCGGCTCTGGGGTTTAACTTCCAGGGAGCGGGCCTGGCATATGGGATGACGCAGCCTGACCAGAGACCAGTCCTGAGGTGAATTCATCGGCGGATGCGTTTGCAGCCTCGTCGTACCGGTCACGATATAACGTTCGGACGAGCGGTTTTGAAAACCGGCGATACGGGAAACCTTGGATTTCTTCTTGCTGGCATTGATCCGGAAAAAGAAATTCGACGCGTTCGGGCGCTGCGACGGGCTGGCGCCGAACAGACAGTGGGCAGCCGTGGCTATAACATTGGGGGCAACGCAAAAGGCCGTGCAGCGGGTCTGTGAATACTGGTCGTAAAGCAGACCGATCTGGCTTTTCAATTTGCTGTATTTACCGGGGACCAGCTTGCGGTCATCCTTACCGAAAACAGCAACCTTGTGAACGAGATCTGATTTCGTCGTTTCAGACAGGTTTACGGGCCCCATGACAAACGCGGTCGCGGATGAGGTTAACGCAATATTACCCAGCAATAACAGAGACATAACTGGCAGACCCCTGAGGAGAGATCTGACCGGACCCGGAGATCTGAAGAAATCTCCACAACGGGATATGCCTGACTTTTTCGACGCCATACACGACCCTGAAACGCTCGTTACCTGATGAGATCATATATACAAATGCGGTCAAAGAAAAGCAGCCCATAAAATAATCAATAATTCGGGATGTGGACAAGCCCCAAAATCATAAAGGTTACCAATATTTAATCCGCCGGAAATGGAACGGAAAGGCCAGGCACCCTATATCCTCGATAACGAAAAGTTTCACGTGCAGATGATCATGCATTGGATATGTAGGTCCAAACCAAAGAGGATTTAACCATGACGCAAGCAAAACCCACTGGCGATTCGAGCCAGAGCAATCGGTCCAAAAATCGATTGAAAACCCCGCTGATCGTGGCGGCAGCGACGTTGATCGGTGCCGGCGTTATCGGTGGTCTTGCCGGTGAAAGCAGCAAACCGGCACAGGCCCAGAGCCTGAGCGAACGAATTCAGAACGTCGTGCCCTTCCCGGGTGCGCCTGCAAGTTTTGCAGACCTGGTGGAGCGGGTTCGTCCCTCCGTGGTCAGCATCAATGTCAAAAACGGGCGTCTGAGTTCGCGCTTGCAGGAACAGTTCCGCGGATTGCCGGACCTTCCCGAAGATCATCCCTTTAATGAATTTTTCAAGCGCTTTTCACCCGATCCTCGCGGTAACACGCCGCGGAACCGACGTCCAAGCCTGGCCCAGGGATCCGGGTTTATTATTTCCAAGGACGGATATGTCGTGACCAATCACCACGTGATCGACAATGCCAGCGAGATATCGGTAACCCTGGATGGTGGCGACAAGATCAAAGCCAAGCTTATCGGCAGCGATCAGCGAACCGACCTGGCGCTGCTGAAGATCGAGAGCGACCGCACGTTCCCGGCTGTGAAGTTCGCGGACAAGGAAGCCCGAGTCGGTGACTGGGTTCTCGCAGTGGGTAACCCGTTTGGCCTCGGCGGCACGGTGACGGCAGGTATTGTTTCGGCCCGCGGCCGGGATATCGGTTCCGGACCTTATGACTATCTGCAGATTGACGCGGCTGTGAACCGGGGTAACTCAGGTGGTCCGACATTCAACCTGAGAGGTGAAGTGGTTGGCGTCAATACGGCCATCTTCTCGCCCTCCGGCGGTAATGTTGGTATTGCGTTCGCCGTGCCTGCGGACCTGACCCGGACGGTTGTCAATCAACTGCAGGATACAGGCTCTGTCAGTCGTGGCTGGCTCGGTGTGACCATTCAGAACGTCACGGAAGATATTGCCGATAGCCTCGGTCTCGACAAGCCCCAGGGCGCGATGATCTCGAAATTGTCCGATAAAGGACCCGCGGAAAAAGCAGGTCTGCAAACTGGTGACACGATCGTCGAAGTCAATGGCGAAGAGATCCGGGACTCGCGGGATCTGGCGCGAAAGATCGCCTCTCTCGAGCCGACGAAAGATGCTGACATT
>JANQOC010000487.1 GCA_028279265.1 Hyphomicrobiales bacterium | reverse complement strand
GTAGATCTGGTCCGTCGGCACCTCGGCCTCGACTTCGATATTGCTGTCATTGAGCAGGGTGACGATCTGATCGCCGACCTTCAGGTAGGTTCCAACCTCGGTGTGCTTTTCAGTGATGACGCCGTCGAAGGGGGCAATGATATTCGTATCGTTCAGGTCAATCCTGTTGGATTGCAGATTGGCTTCGGCTTCCTGCAACTGCGCACGACGTTCGATGAGGGCACTGCGGCGGGCAGCCACATCCTGCTCGATATCCTCATAACGCGCCCTGGAAAAGGCCGCCGAAGAGCGCGTTTTCAGGTCCGTCACGCGCTTGGCCTCCTGCATCACCTTGTCGAGTTCCGCCTGTGCCGTGGCCATGGTTGCCTTTCGCTGTTCGACAATAGCCATCAGCCGGCTGCGCTCCGATTCAAGACGGCTGGAATCAACCGTGGCAATCACATCGCCCCTCGTTAACCGGTCGCCCACATCAGCTTTAAGCTCGCGGACACTGCCGGCGACTTCCGAGGCGATCGTGCCGACCTGGCGGGAGACCAGGCGGCCGATAATCGGAAAAGTCTGGCTGACGTTTTCCTCGATTACAGCATCGACTTCCACTGCCGCCGCTGGCCATGCGCCGTTCTTACCTTCTTTGCCATCTGGACCATTCGGCTTTTTTGGCTGGCCGCTCGCCTTGGCCGCCGTCGCTTTTCCCTTGGGACAGCCGGCGCCGGAAAAGAAGCCGCGAATCTCGTTACCATCGAGCTGATTGTCCTTGTTGCAATCCATGATGTCGAAATTTGCGGCCAGAGGTCCGCCGGCCTCGTTACGTTCAATGCGATTATTGTTGTTGGCATCGCGGGCCTTTGCCTGGGGCGACAAATTATTGTCCTGGGCCTGGGCAAATGATGCCCCTGCGCACCACAATGCCAGGACAATGACCGGCACTGATACACCAAAACACTTTATCTTTAACTGACAAACTTCCACGACTTAGATCCATTTTGTTGTCCGGTGCTCAACACCGGGTTGTTTTTGTTCCCGCCAGGGACTTCCACTAGCCAAATTGCTGGATGATATAAAGTCCTAATACAATAGAAACTACTACGGAAAAGCATACAATAAAAGTTCACGGGCAATGGAATTGTTAGGTTAACAAAGCCGTGAGCTGCCCCTGATGATCTGCCGGAAATATCAATTAAACACTTCTATATTTTTGCGGAATTTGACGGTTAATAACGACAAAATAATGAATTCAGTTGTTAATTCTGAGCAAAGAATGTCAGATCCGGTGATCACGTGTGATTAAAAACTAGGCAGCAACAAGATCTCCCGGCTTAACGCGGCATTCTAGCAACTGAGTATTTCTACACGGATTTACCGACCAATGAACGTCCGGGATTATCGTAAAGCCTCAAATTCCGGCGGGGAGATTCCGGATGCGTCCGGACAGAGCAACGGGTCCAGTGCCGGAGCGCCTCGCCAACCCCCGACAATACCCTGTAGATCGCTACTGAAAGAGGGGCTACTTAATAGGGTGTCCAGTTAAAGGGATCGAGACGGCGGCATGACCTTTATGAAAATGGAAGATGAAACAAGGGAGATTGATTAAAGGAGAAGGATTGCAGTGGTTAAAATTATGGTCCAAGCCTGTGATCTCCCGATGGCGGGGCCACGTAAAAGGGCAGAATCACCCATTGATACACCGTCAGCCTTTGACTCCCAGCTTTTGATTCCCGGTTGGTTGTCCATCGAAATCAGGCGAATTTCTTGGGAAAAAGGTCGAAAAAATTGCAGAAAATTCCATTTTTTTGTGCACAAGCTGTTAATGTCGTGTGTAGAAACCAACTCAACTGTTTAATTTCCCCGAAAATTCCAACTATTCTTGTCAAGTGGTCAAGGCTTATGCCCAATAACCCTATTGGCCCTGGCTACAGTGCCCTTGATAGTAAAGACCTTCGGCTAAATTTCCACTTACAGCCGGGGGTCTTTTTTTATGGCTCCCGCGAACTCGCCCCCCAGCCAATTGCCGCGAAGCATTTTGAACCAATAAGATCCCACGTAACATGAACAGACGCAGCCGCCCCATTGCCATTCACTGGTTTCGCCAGGATTTGCGCCTGAGCGACAATCCCGCCCTGACGGCTGCGGCCGAAGACCATGATATTCTCCCGGTTTTCATTCTCGATACGGTGAATGCCGGTGATCATTTTCCGGGAGCCGCCTCGCGATGGTGGCTGCACCATTCCCTGAACGATCTCAATCGGAGTCTCGACGGCCAGCTCAGATGCTACAGAGGCGATCCGGAAGAGATACTCAGAGGGCTGATCGACCGCCATTCGGTTTCCGCGATCAGCTGGAACCGGTGCTACGAGCCCTGGCGGATAAAAAGAGACAAGGGTCTCAAAGCGGCGTTCATAGATCAGGAAATTGAAATTTTGAGCCACAATGGCTCCCTGCTCTGGGAACCGTGGGACGTGCTGAAGGACGACAAGACCCCCTATCGCGTATTCACGCCCTATTATAAAAATGGCTGTCTTAAAAGCGCGCCGCCACGCCCACCTCTGCCCCGGCCCGATGGCCTCGTCCTGAAACGCATCAAAGCTGCATCGGCAACAATTGCGGATCTCGACTTGCTGCCGAAAATTCGCTGGGACAAGAAGCTCGAACCTTACTGGGAAATCGGCGAAGCCGGTGCCCGGGATCGTCTCAACGAATTCCTGGACTCAGGCATTGAACAATACCGTGAGGGGCGTGACTTCCCGGCCCAGGCCCTGGTCTCCCGGCTCTCTCCCTATCTGCACTTCGGAGAGATCTCGCCGCACCAGATCTGGAACACGGTTGCGACCCAGGCGCCGACAACAGCGGG
>JANQOC010000481.1 GCA_028279265.1 Hyphomicrobiales bacterium | reverse complement strand
TCTGCTGCAGAGTGAGGGATCCGGATTGTGATTGTCCGGACGACCGGGAACCAATGACAAGATCACTGCTGTCCGCAATGATGGGATCAACGAGCATCGACATTTCTTCAGGATAGTCGCTGTAGTCGCCGTCAAGAAACACGATGATATCCATATCCTGTAAATGCGCGATACCTGTCAGACAAGCCGCCCCGTAACCGCGCTGGGGTTCGCTTGCCACGTCTGCATTCAAGGCAGCGGCGATCTTGGCCGTATCGTCACTGGAACCATTGTCGACGACCAAAATCCGATCGATCCAGTCAGGGATGTCTTGAATGACCTTGGAGATGGCTTTTTCTTCGTTCAATGCCGGAATGAGGACTCCGATTTTCTGCCCGTTTTTCATTTCTGGCCTTTCGTCAACAGCGAAGAGGGCAGGAACGGGTTCCGTTTTGCGAGCAGCATCCAGGCAAACAGGATCCATGCCGGGGCCCAGATGATCCACACAATCGTTCCGGTAAATACGGGTTCCATTTCCCGTGGAATGAAATAAAACGCCGAGTAATAGAGCGGTAGGGTCACCGTCAGGATCAAAATACCCGGAAGGGGTGCGAAGACCATGAAAGGTATTGTCCAAATGAGGTACCAGGGGAATTGCGCCGGGCTCAACAGCAGCAGAAGGGAAACGGCCAGTGCCGTACGTTTCAAAACGTCGTCGGTTGAATGAACGGGTTGAAGCGAGAGAATCAGAATTGACAAGCCCAGTAATCCAACCAGCAAAACCCGCGTCGCCATTTTGTACGAGATAAATTCTGCATTCAGAACAGTCAAGAGTGATTTAACCGCGCTTTCCAAAGCTGGTGTTAACGCACTGTTTGTTTTCCATCTTTCTGCATAGGCGACAAATCCCGAGCTGTTGTCGAGACCCGCATAGAGAACCGGAAGAAAGAGCACGAAAACTACCCCTGCCATGATCAAACCCGTGACGATCAGTTTTTTGGGCCGTTCCCAGAGATCGCGCCAGATAATCGGAATCAGGATCAGGGGCCAGATTTTTGTTGCAATCGCAAGACCCAGTGTAAGAGCAGATCCGATGTATTTCCGCCGGATAGAAAAAATGACGGAGGCAAGCACAAGAGGAATCAAAACCGCTTCCATATGGGCGGAATTAAAGAGTTCTTTAACGACAACCGGATTCCACCAATAGACGAGACTCCAGTAGGGGGATCGACCGAGCAGGTTGAGGAGAACCAACAATAGGCCCAAGGTCAGGCCGTCAAAAACGAGCAGGACAGACTTCCAGGCCGTCAGGCTCCAGGGTGCAATCCAGTGGGCGATCGCAAAAGTCAGTTGTGCAAATGCCGGATATATCGTGCGGAGATCCGGGTGGTTGATACGTTCAATTGTTTTTCCGGATTCGGCTGCCAGCGCAGTTATGCCCTCGGGAATCGAGTCCTTTGAAATAATCGATGTCGGAGAGAACTCATAAGGATTGAAACCGTGTGCTGTAAGGCCACCGTCCCAGAGATATCTCTGATAATCATCTTCCAGCATAGGTTCGCTGGGGATCAACACCAGGCGCATTGCCAGTCCCAAAGCGATGCAGATCATAAAAACATGATTTTGAAAAATAGGTAACCCGGATGACATTCGCGACAAAACAAACAGAGAAAATAAATACAGGATTCCGAGGCCGACAAGCAGAAAGACAAGCTCAAAAACAGGCATGTCAAATACCTGAAAGGCGTAGCCGAATCTGTCCGATTTGAGGGAGAGCGTAATCCATCCGGCCAGAGCAAGGACACCGGTCGCGATGAGCGTATATTCTCTGATGCGCTCAGGGGCCATTTGCGTTCCTAACTTGGGCATGGACGATCTGATAGTCCCAATTGGCCCGGCGAATCAACCGAACTCAGAAGCAACAAGAACGGCCCATGGGGACGCGGACTGATCCTATCCGCGATTCGATCGAATATAGACAATACAGGATTCATCGCCATGGGACGGGGCTCGTTAATTGCTCTTCGCAATGTTTGTAGTTTTCAATAACTCTCTGAACTATAATGATTAAACGAAACAGACACTGTGTTCAGCTCATATTCATGTGAACGGGACTATAAATCTCAAATCTTCGGCGCAGCCAGTGAAATTTCGTGTGAATTCTGGTATAGTTGGCCATGAAATATGAGCGAATGGCTCCGAAATGGGAGCGAATGACCTTATGAACGAAAGACTCAAACCGCTTTCAGTATTCTATCTCCAGCCACGCTCCAACTTCAGTAGAGTGTGGATCTGGTCGAGCTTTTTGATTGCCGGTGCCATGCTGGCGACGGTCATCCTGATGTCATCGACTTATTTCGTCCAGGCCAATGATAGATCCAAAGCCCAGCAAATTCAGGCCTGTATCAATGCCTGCAGAAGCCGGCAGGCCTCCTGCTACTCCAGTACGGCGCCAAAGGATCGGGGTCCGAAATGCAACAGGCAGTTCAATGCTTGTTCAAAGTCCTGTAAGCAGCAGTTCTAGTCCGGAAAACGAAACTCTGGTTTTTGCCGGTGCCGCCGCCTTAACCCTTGACGATGATGACGCAAAGCTGACGCGGACCGTGTGCCCCCAAAGCCATGGTCTGTTCGATATCTGCCGTGCGTGAAGGACCGCTGATCATATTCACGGTTCTTGGTATGGGGTCGCTGCCATAGCGCGATCGCAATTTCGACCATACGTCTTCATAGGGACCTTCAATGTCTTTTT
>JANQOC010000469.1 GCA_028279265.1 Hyphomicrobiales bacterium | reverse complement strand
GTCACAAAATGACGGTCGGGAGGATGAGGGTGAGGCTCTAAATCGTAGTTAATTTCGCCGAAAACCGGGACTTAGGGTTAAATATCCGAAACCCGTTGTGCCAAACCGGGACGGCCTGCAATCAGTTTAACAATTTCCGAAAATGTGGACCTATTGGGAACCCTGAAAGAAGAGAAAAATGCCTCGAGCGATTGTTCGTACCGGCAGAAAAGCATTCCCGCCGGCGACCACCTTGCTCTTTAAAATAATAAAAGGTCAGAGAGGTTACAGTGTTGTATCCACGGATATGGATCCAACCTGGTTGCCGGTCGAATTTTGATAAGTCGCATTACGGCCGTAGGTTTGGGGTCCGCTTTTCTGTTTTTGAACGCTGTTGGCAACGGTTTGCAACAGCCCCTCAGAAACGGCTTTCATCGCTGACAAGGCATCATGGTTGGTGTTCAAAGACTTGTGGAACTGTCCTTCCTGTTCCCGCAACTGGTCAATACGCTGGGGGGCGACGGTCTTAATGAAATCCGCATTGGCCCGTAGTATGTTCGAATCCCTTGCGATGGTCGCTGACAGTGTTTGTTTTTTCAAAGTGAGAGCCGCAATCTCGTCGATTCTGGCTTTGCGCAGGTCAGCGGTTTCTCGTTCCAGCACGGCAATCAGTTCGCCGGTTGTCTTCAGCAAGCGCGTGCAAAGGATATCGGCTTCTTCTGCTGTCGTCAGCTGGACGGTCGTGTCTGCATTTTCATTGGATATCTGGTTATCGACGGTCATGGTCTCGTTCTTTCGGTCCAAATTCGGGTTCGTCATACTCAACTCCTACTTTCCTGAAGACTTAAAATTTCGCGGTAAACATGATCGGCGATGCCGACACCGCCGGAGCGGGAAATTTCTTTCGCATACTCGCCTACGAGCATCGATCGGTACGTTTTTTCACTGCTGCCGCCGCCAAAGGGGCCATCTGTTTTCAAACCTGCAAACATGCCTTCGAGCAAGGTGTTCAGAAATACTGATTCAAACTCCTGAGCGGCTTTCATTGCCGCGCTATCGACGGCTGACTTTTCTGAGCCTTCTACCTTATCGACGGGTGATTGGGTGGGCGTGCGTGTCGCCGCAACAGTCGTTGTAAAACCGGAGAGATTTTCCACCACTACATCACCTCGATTTCTGCCTGCAGAGCGCCTGCGGCCTTGATCGCCTGGAGTATGGAGATCATATCCCGGGGCCCGAGACCCAGTGCGTTCAGGCCTTTGACCAGATCATGGAGAGTGACGGATTCACTGACGAGTGCGAGTTGATTTCGCGCTTCATCATCCGCCTCGACTTTGGTGCGGGGGACGACAACGGTTTCTCCGCCTTCCGAGAGCGGCGCTGGTTGTGAAACCTGCGGTTGCTCGGAAACCGTGACGGTGAGATTGCCTTGGGCCACGGCAACCGTGGAGACCTTGACATCGCGTCCCATGACGATGATACCGGTGTTTTCGTCGATGACCACTTTTGCGGTTTGATCCGGTTCGATACGCAATTGTTCAATTTCCGTCAGCAGCGAAATGATATTGCCCTGATAGTTGACGGGCAGATCGAGGCGGATGGTCGCCGGATCAAGGGCGTTTGCCGCCTGTCGGTTGGTGAAGACGTTAATGGCGCCGGCGATACGCCGGGCTGTTGTCAGATCGGGATTTCTGAGGGCCAGGCGAATGGATTGCCGGTGATGGAGATTGAAATCTATTTCGCGTTCAATGATAGCGCCGTTGGCAATTCGCCCCACCGTTGGAACACCGCGGGTAATAGACGCCGCTTCCCCTTCCGCGGAAAATCCGCCGACGGCCACGGGTCCCTGAGCGACGGCAAACACCTCACCATTGGCACCATGCAACGGTGTCACCAGCAGGGTTCCGCCCTGGAGACTTTTGGAATCGCCCAGTGCGCTCACCGAAATATCCATGCGCGTTCCCTGGGTCGCGAAAGGCGGCAGGTTACCGGTGACCATGACCGCGGCAACGTTGGTCGTCCTGAGGTTTGCGTCCCTGGTATTCACGCCCAGGCGCTCAAGCATGGCCTGAAGACTTTGTTTGGTGAAAGGCGAATTGTTGAGCGAATCGCCTGTGCCGTTTAGACCGACGACGAGGCCATAGCCGACGAGCTGGTTTTCTCGGATGCCTTCGAAATCTACGAGATCTTTGATGCGCGATGTTGCCGCCTGCAAGGGCTGAGAAGTCCACACGGCAAAATCTGCCGTCAACATCAGTGACACAAGGAAAAACGAGAGCGTTTTGGTTATGTTTTTCAGTTCAGGCATGAAATGCGTGACCTCGTTGGGACAAAATTCAAATCCTGCCGATGGGCAGTTAACATAGATTAGCGAATATCGTGCCAACAGGAAGAACGCCATAACCTATTGAAAATACGAATTAAAATTACCTGCCCTAAAATGGGGGAAAATATTTTCCAGCAACTTGTTCCCATCGACCGGCAAAATTTACCCAGCATTAAGACCCTCTTAACTAATCTGGCCTCAACTCCAACAGCACTTGGTAGGGGCAGGTGGACAATCATGCGCATTAACGGACTGCAGAATCAGACAATTCAGGACCTGAAAAAGCGTTCCCGGGTGAAGTCGGGGGAAGACGGCGACAGCTTCACCATCTCAGACATGGAAACGGCACCAAAATCCCGGACAGCAGGGCCGGCTACACCGGTCACCGCAATGGATTTGCTGCTGGCAGCTCAGGAACAGGGCTCTGAAATTTCAGAGGAAAAACAAGCAATTTCTCATGGTTCCGATGTTCTCGATCAGCTCGAGTCCCTGAAAATCGGGCATTTGAACGGACGCATCAACCGCCAGCAGGTGGATCACCTGAAAAAACTGCTGGCAGGCGCCCCGAATTTTCCACAGGAACCGCGGCTCTTGGAGGTCCTCGACCAAATTACGCTGAGGGCCCGGGTTGAATTGGCAAAATTAGGCCATTTTTCCGATTAAATTCATGCTCGACGGAATTGGAATTCCCGGATTTAGACGTTGAAAGTCCAGAACTTCGGGAATTTCTCATTCATTTGATTGTCATAATCATTTGTTTGGGTTGACTTAATTCCCGTTCTCGGTCCATACGTGAGCAAATCAGTACATCAATGAAATTCGTAATATTTGTTTCGGAGTGATCTTTTCTGATCTCGGGTGAAAACAGGAATCCAAGGGAGTGAATCAAACTTCATGGCCCGGAAAACAAGACTGCCCAATGGCTATAAACCTTCCGATGACGAGCCCTTTATGAATGCGCGACAGCGCGCCTATTTCAAACAAAAGCTTGAACAGTGGAAGGAAGATATCGTGCGATCGAACCGCCAGACCCTGCAGCAACTGCAGGATGATCCGGCCAATCATCCCGATATTGCCGATAGGGCTATGTCCGAGTCCGTAAAGGCTCTGGAACTGCGCGCCCGCGACCGACAACGCAAGCTGGTTTCAAAAATTGATGAAGCTCTGCAGCGTATCGAAGACGGAAGCTATGGCTATTGCGAAGAAACCGGCGATCCCATCAATCTGAAGAGGTTGGATGCGCGGCCCATCGCCACGCTCAGTCTTGAAGCCCAGGAACAGCATGAACGCCGCGAAAGAGTTTACCGGGACGAATAACTAACACCGAAAATGTTCAATACACCTTCGCTCATTAGGCGATGCGGGTGCTCCTAGAAGGGGAGCACCACTTCAAGAAATTGCTGGCCATAGCGGGGCTGCTGCACATCGGTCAGACGACCGCGGCCACCGTAGGATACCCGTGCCTCAGCAATTTTGGAGATAGGAATAGTGTTTTCGGCACTGATATCTTCAGGCCTGATTATACCGGCGACGATGATTTCACGAACTTCAAAGTTCACCCGGATTTCCTGACGGCCTTCGATAACCAGGTTGTTGTTCGGTAAGCGCTGGGTGACGACGGCTGCCATTTCCGTTTCCAGTTTCTCCTGGCGCTCGACCGCACCTTCGCCTTCACTTGATGATGATCCTTCGACATCGAAGAATTTGGAGAGGTCGATGGAGTCGCTGTTGGGCAGAAGTTTCTTAATGGCCGCCTGGTAACCCGCCAGTCCGTTCAAGGCTACCGCATCGACACCCTTACGGCTGCGCTCGGATTTGTTATCGAACTCCGCCTTGTCGGTGATATCGATCTTGACGGTCAGAATATCGCCGACCTGGTGGGCACGCTGGTCCTTAAAGAAGGCCCGGGCACCGGTTCGCCAGAGAGAATTCGGATTATAGGCCGCATGTTCCGCACGCGGCATTGGCAGGGTGACAGGTTTGTAACCGACCTGTTTGACGGGGTTTTCAATGGCACTCAATGACGGCGCCTGGGTTATTGTGGCCAGGCGGTCAAACCCGGCGCATCCCGTCAAAGCCGGAATTACACATATGGCTGCGATTTTTATCATACCCTTGATAGACATATCTAACCCTAAACCCTCTGGTTCATCATTCTTGTTCAACAAGTCCTATCGCCGCTCGCGACGTTCGGCAGACAATTTGCGTACTTCGGTGTCCCGGCCCCAACGATCTGTTGCCGCCCCGGTCAGGATCGGATCGGCGGAGACCGAAACCAGTCCGGGACCGACCGCAATGCCCTCGATATTTCTTTTGGACGCCACATTGAGCACGGTTACGAGTTCCCCGTAGGAGGCATCACTTTGGGCCCGGCCTTCGATTTTCAAAATGAGACCGCCCTGTCGGAAGGTCACTTCGACGATGCTGTTTTTACGGATGATTTTCGGCTCTTCCAAATCGACCAGGCGGACAGGTTTGTTGCTGGCCAGTCGCCTGCGTGAGACCTTGCCGATCAGTTCCTCTGGATCCCGCGCGTACTGGGAGGCAAACCGTGTTTTCGGCACACGGACGATAGAGACATCCTGGGATCGGATTCGGGTCCGGCGCAGGATCGTGCGCCTTGGAACCGCCATGGCCAGCATCTCCTTGGCCGTTCCGCGGATGCGAACATCGCCGGTAAAACTGCTTTTTCCGTCGGGACCGACAAGGGCCCAGAAATTGCCTGTTCTCTGATTGTAGTGGATCTGTTTGACGATAAGCTGTGTGTCTGTGCGGGGATCCATATGGATCGGTTTAGGCGTGGAATTGAAGCTGATATCGATCGCTTCCGCTTCTTCCGCGCCGGTTTCTTCCTGCACGGCATGGCGGAGGAGATCAGCCAGTTCCTCGGAACGGATCTCCCGGCTTGGACGCTGAACTTCGATCTTCTGAATGCTGCCGTGATTAGGCCAGTGCAGACCGTTCTTTTGTGCCGCTGCTTTCACCCGTTCAGCACTGATAATGCCTGACGACCCGATGTTCGGTGCCCGGAAAACGGCTGTGTGTTCCGAATCCCCCGCATTGTGGAAGAGGTCTCCAAGGGTCACGATTTCGGAGAATATCTCGATCCGTTCTTTAAGAAGGGGATCTGCCGCCTGCCCCTTGGCTGCCGTTGAAACCAGTATCAGGGAAAACGCCATCACCAG
>JANQOC010000466.1 GCA_028279265.1 Hyphomicrobiales bacterium | reverse complement strand
CCCGCTTCGGGGCATGGACTTGTCCGGCTTCATAGGCTTCCGCCATGCCCGGTTTCAGGATATAGGATTTGATCTTTTCAACCCGGCCCGGGGTACCGTTTTCCGGCGGCGTCAATATGCGGTATTCTGACATTTCCGTTTCCCCTTCGGCCTGACCGTAAATCGCCCAGGTGGGGCCGTGATCATGGGGCTGACCTGTTTTTGGACCTTCATAAACATGAGCCAGTATACAGAATTTCTGATCCGGATCTTCATACAGCACTTCCCGCTCACTATTGTTATCGGGACCCAGATAGGTTGAGATAAAGTCCGGATCCGTCAGCAGGGGTTCAAGATTATCCTTGATTTGCTCGAGGGCTTCCCGAGACTGTGACTGAGAGAGAATTTCCCGGCAGGACTGAGAAAAGGCTTCAAGTTTTGGATGCATGTTCGCACCTCCCGAAATTCGACGAGTTGGCAATCCGACCGGATTTCGGCCGAAATTGGCAATCTTGCGTGGTTAACTGGTCATTTCTGAATATTAACAGCTATCCAGGCAACTGCGAAGTCCGAACTCTCCGACCTCATGTGAACCCTTGGGAACACAGTGGAACAGGTGGAACCCCAAGAATCTCCCTTGATCAATGAACCGGATTGTTGCCTCTTGATTACTTTTGGTGGAATTTATTTACCTCGTTGCCATGTCCGTTGTTTCAGGGATTTTCAAATCAGTCCACTTGGCCTAAAATAAAGCCCACTACGAGAAGAATTTGGACTTAAGGGTCTGCAAACGCTATAAAAATTGCGAAAGAACAATTTGAAATGTCCAGAGATATTGCAGAAAAAAATCACATTCTTTCGGTCAATGACGCGTTTTACAGGTCTTTTCGCAGTGGAAATTTCGAAGCCATGTCAGAACTCTGGCACGAGGGTAACGACGTTTCGGTCATTCATCCCAACTGGCCGGCCATAGACGGTTTTGAAGATGTGATGGATTCCTGGTTCCGCATTATGGTCGAAAGCGTACCACCCAAGGTATTCCCGGAAAATCCTGTCGTCCTTCAAACCGGCAATACGGCCATTGTCTATTGCGAGGAAAATCTCGGCGGCAGTTTCACCATTGCCTCGAATATTTTCAGAAAAATCGACGGCCACTGGAAAATGGTGCAGCATGTGGCCAGTTCCCTGCCTGTACCGGATTAGAATATTGCACTGGCGAGGGATCAATTAATTTGTCATTGTAGCCCCTCAATCCCACAATTTTCGATGTAATCATTTTTCTCAATTCTCGTGGGTCGTTGTATTCTCGATCAACCTGCGGACCGTATTCTGCATCAATGAGCCTTTTATAATGAATATGCAGTCGCCCGTCATACGTGCCGCAGCCTGGATGTCCGTTGCCCTGGCTTCCTTCACGCTCATGGCAATTTCGGCGCGGGAACTGAGCACCCATATTTCGGTGTTTCAGATTTTGGTATTTCGCAGCCTCGGAGGCCTGCTGTTCATTCTGCCCTTCGTGTTGCTGTCCGGCCTCCACATTGTCAAATCCCGAAGACCCGGATTGCATTTGGTCCGTCATTCCGTGCATTTCTGCGCGCAATATGCCTGGTTTCTCGGATTGACCCTGTTGCCCCTGGCCGAGGTTTTTGCCCTGGAATTCACGGCACCGATCTGGGTTATCATCATTGCGGCCCTGGTCCTGAAAGAGCAGCTGACACCCGCCCGACTGTTCGCCGTCATCGGTGGCTTCATCGGCGTATTAATCATCATTCGACCCGGTGTGGCGATTGTCGATCCCGCCGCCTTTGTCGTACTCTTCGCCGGATTTGGCTTTGCCTGCTCGTTGATATTCACGAAAATTCTGACCCGCACCGACACGCCGGTTGCCATCATCTTTTACATGGCACTTCTGCAAACACCGCTGTCGCTGACATTTGCTTATTCAGACTGGATCTGGCCGGCACTCGCCGACCTGCCGTGGATCCTGCTTGTTGCGATTACCGGTAATACCGCCCACTACGGCATGGCCCGGGCCCTTAAAATCGCCGATGCCTCGGTTATATTTCCCATGGACTTTCTGCGTGTGCCGCTGATCACGCTGGTGGGATACCTCGTTTACCAGGAGGCCCTGGATATCTGGGTCCTGCTCGGCGCCTGCGTCATTTTCGGCGCAAATTACTGGCTGATTTTGCGGGAGAGTTCCGTGAAAAATCCCACATAATAAATTTCTCTGGCACATGCAAAGTCGAAACGGCTGTGTGTCCGGGTGAGGCAAACCCGCCAGACCACATCGGGCATTAGCAATTCATTTACCAAAAAGCCTCATGCTCATAACCGTATGGATATGTCTGAGCAGAAATGTTTAGACCTTTTGTGTGTTGCGTATGGGTTTGAACAATGGAAATTTCTCCCTTTAGAAAAGCCAGAGCTGAATTCGAAGCTGCGGAAAAAAAGCTTCGCGCAGATAATGGCAAGCTGAAAACCGAGGGTTATTTTGAGCAGCAGGAAGCCCTCGACAAACTGATCCGTCTCACTCCGGAGAACTACCAGGATACCGCCGAATGGCTCATTGCCATGGCAACGATCGCGCGCATGCGCGAGGATATCCGCTGGTTCCCCAAACAGCTCGAGACAATGCTGGATCAACTCGTGGATAGCCTCGATAGTCTGGTTCCGGCCGGTGTTTCATCGCAAACCGAAACATCGGAACAAGGACAACAGGACCATACTCTGCAGGCCATCCGGGAGCTGCACACCAAGCTTCACGGCGACTATGCGGAGCTGGTCAAAGAACGCGTTGAAACTGACCCGGAACAGGCACGGAATACGGAAAAAGCTTCGGTCGTTTAATCATCGTTCAGGGCCCCTCGCTTCGCTGGGGCATGATGTTTTGTACTTCTCGGTCGCACTCCTGTTTACTATAAGCGGACGGTTCCGTTGAACTCGGAATTCCAACGGCATTATTGTCAATCCATGAATGGTTAAGCCATGAGAATTCTCCAATCGCGTTTTGGGCGTGTGAAACACCCGGAGGGACGTGAGGTCTAAGAGCGGTATTCTCAGGCGGGCCCCTAGAAACGGGATAGACTCTGAAGCGACTCACGGCCAATGCATCGGCGCAAAAACAATAAGAATTCCGAGAAACCCCTGAAACTTCCCCCACGTCTATCAGGCCGCAGCGGACTGATTTCGCGCCTATTGATCGTGAAAATCTGCCTGTCCGTGGCGATCATCCTGCTGAATCAACTCACACGCCATATGATCCGCCGCAGAAGATCGAAATTCAGAGTTAAAGTCACGCCGGTACAGGAATTAAAGTCGGCTCCGAAAGAACTCCCCCCACCCCGGGCTTCCATTTCAGACCTTCGCACATAACTCGGCCCCGGTCGCGGATCCGGGATCCCGGTATGGCCAAATCACTGCATTTTTGCTAATTTACGGGTCAGGAGATTGAATATGTCTGTTCAGAACCCGACAGTCACATCTACGGCCCCCGACGAGAAGAGGGTCGAGAACAATCGAGAGGAGAATGCCTCTTCGCTCTCGACGAGAGAATATCTTCTGATTGGAGGCGCCGTCTCCTTGTTCGGTTTTTTGCTGGTAACGGCGGTGTTTCTGCAATTCCAGCACGGAGAATCCATTTTTTTCAAGAAAGTGATTGCCGGCATCGCCAATTGTTTCTAGCAGATCTTCCGACTCCTTCCCCTTTTTTGGAATACATCTCCTGTTTACCGAATTGCCACGCGACCAATTGGCAGCCATTTTTACGGCTAGGTGCGTAATTTTCGGGACAAACGCCGTTTGCAGTTGATTGATGCCTTCAGAAGGGTTTATATGGCGGTCGTTCAACGAATTTGACCCGTCATGAACGGGTCCTGGCACCCCTAGCTCAATTGGATAGAGCACCAGACTTCGAATCTGGGGGTTGCAGGTTCGAGTCCTGCGGGGTGCGCCACTAAAATCAAATGCTT
>JANQOC010000444.1 GCA_028279265.1 Hyphomicrobiales bacterium | reverse complement strand
CTAGAACCCGCTCTCAAGCGTCGATAAGGCGCAAAGGTTAATTCAACGGTACTCAGGCAGCAAAGCCATCAAAAAAAGGCACGCGCTTAGCGAGATTGTGACGTTTCCCGGTCACGATGCGTTTTCCAGCGCGTGCCTGTTAAGGCTTTATCCGGTCAGTGCGACGCGACCCCGAACCGGGTAGCGTCCCCAGGTATGGCCGGGAGCCGCGGGATGGCCCGCCGCAACCAGTTCATTGACCAGGTTTTCATCTTCCGCCGTCAGCTTCTGCTGGCTGGCGTGGACATAGGCCTTCCATTGATCCAGAGTTCGCGGGCCGCCAATGACGCTTGTCACAAGTTTGTTGTTGAGAAGCCAGGCGACTGCGAAATCAACGACACTCAGATCACGTCCGCTAATATGCGCCTTGATCCGGTCGACGGTTTCGAAGGATTCTTTCTGGAAGTCCCGGTTGAGAATAGACGCATCGCCGCGTCCCGCGCGGGAGTCTGCCGGTGAGTCTGCGTTTGGATCATATTTTCCCGTAAGAACGCCGCGCGCCAGAGGCGAATAGGGGGCGACACCGATGCCATAATATTCACAGGCCGGCAGCAGATCCGTTTCGATCTGACGATTGACGATATTATAGTAGGGCTGAGCAATGATTGGGGGCGGGCAACCGAGCTGATCACACAGGTGCACAAGTTCGCCGACCTGCCAGGCCCGATGATTGGAAAAACCCCAATACTGCGCTTTTCCCGAAGCGATAATCTCTCCCATTGCCGAGACGCTCTCTTCAAGTGGCGTCTCCCAGTCAACATGATGCATGTAGTAAATGTCGACGTAATCGGTATCCAGTCGTTGCAGGCTTTGGTCAATCGCCTCCATCATCCATTTCTTGGATAATCCCATCTTGCGTTCAGGCGGACCGTCTTGCTGCCCAACTTTCGTTGCCAGGACCCAGTTGGCACGATCTTCTTTTATCAGTTTGCCGGTGATGGTTTCAGATGCTCCGCCGACATAGGCATCTGCCGTATCGATGAAATTAACCCCGGACTCACGAGCGAACGCAACCATCTCCCGGGCGGTATCTTCATCTGTCGTTGCACCAAAATTCATGGTGCCAAGGCACATTGTTGATACCCTCAGGCCACTTTTTCCAAGATACCGATATTCCATTTTGTTTCTCCCATAGCTGATAGGTTTTTGGATTTGGTAAACCGCCTAGTGCAGAACGTCAATGATTTGGGGTTATTTGGCTGGTAAAAATTGACGGAAGACCCGTGAAGCGCCTTATTCTTTTTTGAGAGTCTCGATGAAAGCTGAAATGCATCTGACATCATCGATTGTGAGTGAAACCGGATGAGCATTTGGCGGTACGTGTTTCAGCGGACGTTCCACACCTTCGATCAGCAGAAATGCCGGATGCGGACGGCGCGCATAAAAGGTTTCAAATCGTTCCTTATAATCAGGGCGTCTCTTCACCAGTAATTGAAAGGAAGGTGTACTGGAGATGCCACCGGTCGGATTGAAATTGCCCACTACATGGCATCGGGAACAGTGTTTTTCCGAAAGAAGCTGGCCTCTTTTGATGTCGTCGGCGGCGACAGGCAATGAAAGCAGCAGACATGCACCATATGAGAGAGGTAGAAAAAAGAGGGACATATAAAACGGTAATCCGATCCGCATGGTCTTTTCCCTCCCTGTCTCCTCTTTGTTATTATGGAATCCGATACCCCGGTAACTCAAAGAAAAAATAAGAATTCCGAGAATTTCCTGATAAATTGGGATAATGTTGCACGTAATAGACTGTTTAATCCAGGGTGATGGATTTGGAGGAATTAAAATTGGACGATCTTTCCAAACTGAACCGCCAGGAACGCCGAAAGGCACGAAAAGAAGGCCATCTGGATACCATGGCATTTCTGAAAACGGCGGACAAATTCATCGATGTCGCCAACCGTGAAAATGCACATACAAATGCGACGGAACTGCATCTCGCATTTTTATACGCCGCTGCCCGTTACAATGCTTATGTGGGAAAAGCTATCCTGAACGTTGAAGAACATGAAAAGTTCGTCGAAGAAATGACGAAACAATATCAGGAAATGCTGCGGCAGCACCTGGCGGATGACTCCATCTCCGCACCCGGTCAATAAGACTCAGGTGTTTTGTTTGGTGTCCTCATCAGTTTCATGATCCCCAGTATTCGCCACATCTTCGTTTAGAGGATCGTCAAGAGGATCGTCGGAGGGACCTTTTGCCCTCTGATCTTGTTGCTGCTCTTGTTCATGTTCATCCCCGTTGCCGAGTTCGGCGGTTTCGATCGGTTCTTGTGCATCCCCAGCTTCCGGTTCGTCCTCTTCCTTCTCGATCATTCCGTATTCGACTTGCTCTTCTTCCGTCAGGTATCCGCTCCCGACCTTATAGGCGGACTGGATCGCCTCGACGGCCATGGCCGCGTCCGTGAAATCGTCATCATAGTCATTGAGACCATCGACATTGGCGAGGAGAGGATTTGAGCTCCATAATTTGCGCAAGGCTTTACGCTGAATAAAGTCCGGAACGTTCTCACCCATGAATTTTGTGTAATCCGATTGGAAATCCAGGGCTTCAAAATCCACATCTTCGAATTCTGTTGTCTCGGACTGTTGGGGTTCATTGTCTTCCGGGCCGTTTTCTCCCTTTCCTCGAGAGGAGTCGTTTTCCCGGTGGGCGTCGCTACCTTCCGTATGGTGGTTTTCGAGGGCGGTTTGCTGAACATCGGTCTGATTATTTTCCGACCCGGCCTCCATCGTCCCGGCTTCCATTGGTCGGTCCTGATCCGAATCTTGTGTAGGTGCGGGTTCTCGTCGCTGCCGCTTCGTATATTCATTCTTTTTGCGCGACCATCGTCGCAGAAAATCATCCGTCACCGTTCCCGCTCCATTCCCGGCGCTTTCGCGTGACGAAGATCGGTTCCTGGCCGAATTTGTGATCTTCCGGATTGACGCGATCGTTTTTTCTCTTCTTGAATTTCTCCTGGCTATGGTTCTCGTTTACGAACTTCTCGATCCAGGCTCTGATCTCCTCCGACATTGTAATGGTGTCAACAATATCTTCGCCGGAATCCAGATAGTCCTGGGCTTCATAAGGGGAAGCGGTCACCATGTGAATATCGAGGGGAACATCGCCTTCGGGCTGGTCGTTCTCACTCATGATGACATAAACAACAGGTTCCTTGTTGTTCAAATTGTCGATATAGGCTTCCGTGTCGGAGCGGAACAGCTGTATCGGGACTGTTTGCGATTGAAATTGAATCCATTTTTCGTCACGGGCAATTTCGCGCCAGTTCACTTCGGTGATCACTTGCGGCAACAGACCAATCGCCTGCCATCTGAATTCCTGCCAGGGATGGTCGATCTTTTCCTTTTCGACAACCACACTCACCGAAAGGGATTCAGAATTTGGCACAATCAGCTCTCTTATTTGAACTTTCCAACGGACTTTGGAACAACAAACCGTGATCCGTCTCTTAATCTTCGGTCTAATTGACTTCGAAGATTACACACAATTTAATGGCGAATAAAGTCCCAACCCTCACATCTC
>JANQOC010000428.1 GCA_028279265.1 Hyphomicrobiales bacterium | reverse complement strand
GGTGCGACCCCGTTTAAGCGGGCATTCTGTTCGGCGACCTTGACCGCGATTTCGTCGATGTCCGTCGCGATGAGCGATTGGGGGCGACTGGCTTTGGCGGCGCTGATCGCCAGGATACCGCTGCCCGTGCCCAGGTCGAGAATGCGCCGCGGTCGTGACCGCTTCAAAATCTGGTCCAGGGCCAGCAGGCAGCCTCTTGTGGTCCCGTGACGGGCAGTTCCAAACGCCCGACCGGCATCGATCTCGACATTTGTGCGGCTGACCGGAATCTGTCCGCGGTAATGACTGTTATGAACGAGAAAACGACCGCACCTTACCGGTGGCTGGTCTTCCTGCACACGGGAAGTCCAATCAATGGGGGCAATCTCGGTGACCGCCGGATTGAGCGCGTCGAATTCCCCGATCTCCGGATGTTCCTGCAGAAAGTCGCGTATTACCCGCAGATCGGGCGGCGACAGGAAATAGATTTCGACGACCCAATTGCCGCCGGAACTTTCAAAACACGCCTGCGCCGGAGGTTCGTTCAGTTCCCCGAACCATTCCTCCAGGTGATCACTGATCCTGAGAGCACGAGTTTTATCGGCGGTCAGGGAGAGTTTATAGGTTGGACTCATAGGACAAAAAATTCTGAAGCGTGGCGCCCGGCCCCTACCGGGACGGATTATGCGGTTTCCGGTTTCACCACCTGCATGTCGCCGGAGTCGCTGCGTTCCCGGATACAGTTGATCCACTTGTTCTCCAAGATAGCGATGGCTTCCCGGGGACGGATGACCGACAGCACCTCTTCGGCGTCCTGGACAATAAGCCCGTCCCGGTCGAGGCGCGACAGGGCATCGTCGATATCGTAATCCACGTAAACGTCAAACTCCGATTTGATATAGGATTCGATTGCGCGCTTGGCCATGAACAATTGACCCTTGGGAACATCGTACTGGCAAAGGTAGGTATAGAGGAGGAGGTCCTCTTTGATATCCTCCTCTTCGGCGCGATCGGAGAGCAGGGTCAAGACACCGCGATTGTTGGCGAGATTGTGGAAGTAGAGGTTCTGGGCCAGCACCATCATGTACACGTTGCGCTGATTGAAGAACTTCATGACCTGGCGGAATATGACGCCGATGAGGCCTGCCAGCGCACCGGCCAGAGCGATCGGGTTTGTCGCCGCCAGCACCTTTGTCGCCGTCCCCATGACACTGGCGAGAGTGCCGCCGCCGGCGGTTACACCGAGGCGAACTTTATCAAACAGGCGGAATTCCACTTCCGTATTGGGAAACAGCATTTCAAGATCCGACTGATTGATGTTTTTGAACAGTTTCAGATAGACATGGTCGGACGTGGCGTTTTCCGGCAGGTTGCGGCGCTTTTTCTTGAGAATAGACTGGGCTTTTTCCTGGGTGCAGGATTCCGCCCGCATGATCTCTTCGATACGCGCCGATTGGGGTTTCAGCTTGATCAGCAGAAACAGTCTCTGGAATATGGGTTCAACCGTTTCACTCTTTCGCAGATACAACCAGCGCCAGTCACGCTTTCGGAACACCCGTGTCGAAGACCCGCGGCTGAATAGCAGCAGTTCATCGAATTCGTCGAGGTCCACTTTCAGTTTCAACCCGTAAGGGGACTGAGCCTCGAAATAGGCATTGATATCCGCTTCGGTAATTTCCGTGTAATTGGCCTGGATGACCATGGATTTGAGGGAAGCCACCAGCCGCTGGCGTTTTTCATCCATCTGCTGGCGGGAGTAGTTCAAAACCTGAACCGTGTCGCGATCGGGACTAAAGGGCAGATAGGCTTCCTTGAGCTTGAACAGCTGTTCCGTGTAGGACTGATGGCGCCAGGCCGCGAGATAGTTCAGCAGATATTTGATGTCGCCAAACTCTTCTTCCGGCCAGTTCTCCTGGCGATGCACCCGGTCGATGACCGCAAAGCGGCTGACCGGGATAAAGCGCTCTTTATTTATCTGGGTGACCTCTTCGGCGGTCGCATTTTCGGCTACAGGCCCGTCCCGGGACGTGACGGGTTCAGAAGTGTCGACAGTGTTGATGGGTGCTGACTCGTTCATGGGATAGTAACTCGTATAACTGCAAATGCGAACTCATCCTGGACCTGTGCCGATACATCCTCCGGCGGGTTGTTGACTGGCACAGGACCTCTCTGGTGCTAGCATAAAAAGTCGAATGAGACTATGGCGCTGCAGCAATAATCAACCCTAATCGAACGCCAAAGCCGGGATCACGGGCGATCGCAGGAGCCGATTTTGTTCAATGCCGCTCCACGAATGTGTCCAGAACTTTTTTCTGACCGGCTTTCTCAAACTCGACCGTCAGCTTGTTGCCGTCGATAAACGAAATGCGTCCATAGCCGAATTTCTGATGGAAAATACGCTCATCAAGTTTGAATTCGGACTTTGCTCCGGTGCTCGAGGCAACCAGTTCCCCTTCTATGGTTTTCGGAGCTTTCTTGACGTGGGGCGTCGATTGCCAGCTTTTTTGAGCGCGCTTCCAACCCGGCGTATCGTAGGCCGCATCGAAAGCGTCCTCATAGGTGTTGAAGCGACTCGGCCCCATACCGGCGTAACTCTCGGCTTCCTCATCGATTTCGATATGCGCTTCCGGCAGTTCATCGATAAACCGCGACGGTATTGCCGTTTGCCACAGGGCATGAATGCGGCGGTTCTGGGCAAAGCTTATCATCGCCCGTTTTTTCGCCCGGGTGATGCCCACATAGGCAAGACGGCGCTCTTCTTCGAGCCCGGCTTTTCCTGCTTCATCCAGGTGCCGCTGGTGCGGGAACAGCCCTTCTTCCCATCCCGGCAGAAAGACGCTTTCAAACTCCAGCCCCTTGGCGGCGTGCAAGGTCATCAGGTTGACTTTCTGACCATCGTCCTGGGTCTCGGTATCCATGACCAGGGAAACATGCTCCAGGAATCCGGCCATGTTCTCAAAGTCACCCATAAATCGCACGAGTTCCTTCAAGTTTTCCAGCCGTGAATGGGCCTGCACCGATTTGTCGGCCTGCCACATTGCCGTATATCCGGATTCGTCCAGAATTTGTTCCGCCAGCTCCGTGTGCGGTGTCGAATCCACAAGCCCGCGCCAGCGGTCAAAGTGGGCGACCACGTCGCGGACCTGACCGCGCGCCCGGGGTTTCAGTTCTTCAGTCTCGATGATCTCCCGCGCCGCCTGCATCAGCGAAATGCCCCGCGACTTGGCATGGTTATGGAGAAATTTCACGGTGACCTGGCCGATACCGCGTTTGGGCGTGTTGATAATGCGCTCGAACTTGAGATCGTTGGCGCCGTTCATCGTGACTTCGAAATAGGCGATGGCATCCTTGATTTCCTGGCGCTCGTAAAAACGCGGACCACCGATCACCCGGTAATCGATTCCCAGGGTCAGGAAGCGGTCTTCAAAAACCCGCATCTGGAAGCTTGCGCGCACCAGGACGGCAATCTCGTCCAGGGAATGCTTGTCGCGCTGCAGCTGTTCGATTTCCTCGCCGACCATGCGGGCTTCTTCCTCATCATCCCAGACACCCTTGAGCCGCACCTTTTCACCGTCTTCGCCTTCACTGTGCAAGGTCTTGCCCAGGCGCCCTTCATTGTGGGCGATGAGTCCTGATGCGGCGGCGAGGATGTTCGCCGTCGACCGGTAGTTGCGCTCAAGCCGGATGACCTTGGCGCCGGGGAAATCATTTTCAAACCGCAGAATGTTGTCGACCTCGGCGCCGCGCCAGCCATAGATCGACTGATCGTCGTCACCGACACAGCAAATGTTTCCGGAGCCCTGCGCCAACAGCCGCAGCCACAGATATTGCGCCACATTGGTGTCCTGGTATTCGTCGACCATGATATAGGTGAAGCGGTCGTGATATTCCTTGAGGACATCCGGCGCCATCTGAAACAGGCGCAGGCATTCGAGCAGCAGGTCGCCAAAGTCGGCGGCATTAAGTTCCTTCAGGCGCTGCTGGTAAGCCTTGTAAAGGGCGGCACCGCGTCCATTTGCGAAGGCGAACGCTTCCCCGTCCCGGACCTTGTCGGGTACGATGCCGCGGTTTTTCCAGCCGTCGATGAGATTGGCAAGCTGTCGCGCCGGCCAGCGTTTTTCGTCTATGTTTTCAGCCGCGATCAGCTGCTTTAACAGACGGATCTGGTCATCGGTATCGAGAATAGTGAAGTTGGATTTGAGATCCACGAGTTCCGCGTGGCGCCGCAGGATTTTTACACCGATGGAATGAAAGGTTCCGAGCCAGGGCATACCCTCGACCACACCGCCGGTCAGCAGCCCGACCCGCTCCTTCATTTCCCGCGCCGCCTTGTTGGTGAAGGTAACCGCGAGAATGCGCTGCGGATGAGCCCTGCGGGTCCCCAGCAGATGGGCAATACGCGTGGTGAGTACCCGCGTTTTGCCGGTTCCGGCACCCGCAAGCACCAGCACGGGGCCGTCAAGAGCTTCCACGGCCTGCAATTGTTCCGGGTTCAGACCGTCAAGATAGGGCAGGCGCGGGGCCGCACGTTCGGACAGGGATCTGGCGGGCTCGGACAGAATTTTTCCAACCAATTCAGATGGTTGCCTCTGGATTATTGATCGATAGACACTTCATTCTATCTGGGAGTTTCTAATTCTATCACGGAGTTTCCATGATTCGGCAATCTTTTTGCCGTTCGTTCAGATGTTCCTGGCAAGCCACGGTCAAAGTGTGGCGTCCGAGGTTGGGGTGCGCGACAAGATCTTGTTCTGCCAGTGTTTTTTAGTGATGTTCTTCCACATGAACTTCAATAAGGGCCTTGTTCATGGCCTCCAGCGCCGCCCAGTGATCGGCCCAGCCAATAAGCCTGCTCTCGTCTTCGCTTTCCACGACCGGTAGCCGATGATCGCCGGTGGAATCGAATTTCCTCAGGGTCAGTTCCAGCGTGTCGGAGAGTTTAAGGGTGTTTTCCCGATTGGCGGTATGCAATTCCTGTTCAACTTCGCTTGGGGTGAGTTCGGTGAAGAAATCCCGCACATGAATTGAGCGCACGATCTGCTTGTGCTGGCCGTCTTTCAGGAACAGGCCGCGCATGGAGAGTTGCCAGAGGAAAAAGCTCTGTCCGAGAATGGCCTGGCTGAAACCCGTTGAAATGGAGACGGCGAGCAGCAAGGCAATGGTGATCTCATAACCGCCCGTAAGTTCAAAGACCATCACCGTGGTCGAGAACGGGGCGCCGAGCACGGCGGCGGCCACGGCTCCCATGCCGATCATCGCGTACAGGCCCTCGCTTGAGGCGATTTCCGGAAAGGCTTTGGCGGCGATGAGGCCGAAGGCCCCCCCGGCCATAGCCCCCAGGAAAAGGGTCGGCGAGAAGATGCCGCCACCGAACCGACTGGCCAGCGAGATTGAGGTCGCCGCAGTTTTCACGACAAGCAGGGCAAGCAGCAGTTCAAGGGTCAGCTGCTGGTTGAGAGCGGCATCGGTTGTGTCGTAGCCGACACCCAGAATCTGGGGAAAAAATACGGCGATGATACCGATCATAAGCCCGCCGATTACCGGTCGCACCCAAATGGGCATAGAAATATTATGGGCGACCCGGTCGGTGGTGATCAGCGATAGCTGGAAAAGCACGGCCACAGCCGCGCATGTCAGCCCGAGGAGGGCGAAGGCCGGAAACTCCCAGAACGAGGTGATAGAGTAATCGGGGACGATAAATGCCGGAAAGCTTCCGAGGTGAATGCGGACGATCACAGTGCCTGCGACGCTGGCTATGACGATCGGCACGAACGCGCTGATGGCATAGTGGGTCAGAATAACTTCATGGGCAAACAGGACCCCGGCGATGGGGGCGTTGAACGATGCCGACACCGCCGCTGCGACACCGCAGGCGAGCAGGGTCCGCCGGGCGCTCTTCGGCAGCGTGAACTGGTCCTCGAGATAGGAGGCTATGGTGGCCCCGAGATGGACAACCGGTCCTTCCCGGCCGGTGCTTGCCCCGAAGCCCAGGGATACGGCCGATACCAGTGCCGAGCCCAGGCCCGCACCCACGGGAATCTTGCAGCCCTTGATGGCCCGGGCCTCGATGACGTCGGCAACACCCAGAGCGCGTCTGTTGGGAAGCACCCATTGCAGCAATATGCCGACGATGAGACCACCGAATGCCGGGGCCAGCAGGATGATGAACAGCGATGTTTCCGCCGCCGCCGTCCATACCCGTTCGGTCATGGTGCCAAGCCAGGGAAGTTGTAGAACTCCGATGAGCAGGCGGAAGAGAAGGGCAAAATAGGCGACAAATATGCCGATGATCAGGGCCAGCAGCCAGACCAGCGGCTGCCGTTCATCGAAAAACACCCGCAAATTCGGTCCGCTGCGTTCCCGGATGACATTAATCGCCAATGAAAATGCATTGAATAAACCGTGAACCATGTCCCGCAGCAGGTAACGGACATGGACGATGGTCCTGTGCCGTGATTTGGCAAAAGTTCTATCCGGGCGGGGCGGTTTATCGAGCATTGCGTACTAACATTACGGGCCGGAATTCCGCAGCAACTGAGGTCATGGGTTCATTTCGCCGGTTCAACCAACCGAACGGCTCGGTTGCAAGAAAGCGTTGTCCGAGATCTAACTCAGTATTATCTAACGGAATTAGAAGGTTAACGACATCCCCCTTTTGTCGGGTTGTTGAGTTCATTTGCCTGTATGATATTTATCTAACTGCACGACCAATTCGTGGGTTACAAATCTTCTACTGCGGGCGCGCGCGCAAATCAAATTTGGTTGCTCTGTGTATAATAAGGGGCACCGGATACCAGATGCAGGCGTGCACCCATTATGCAGGCGTGTGCCCATTGTCCGGATCGGAAACGATGATAGAGATCATTGCCGGGGCCGGTACGTTAAGAGACTTTTGTTGGTGAATGATAGATGACTGAGATCCGGGAACAAACACCAGGCACGGAGGCTTCGGGGCGCCATGAGACGGCGATCGCCGTCCTCAGGCAGAAATTCTCCGATCGCGTCCATACGGGGCTGAGCACCCGCGAGCAGCATGGACACACAACCACGTGGATCGAGAACCAACCGCCGGATGCGGTGATCTTCCCGAATACCACCGAGGAAGTCGCTGAAATCGTCAAGATATGCCGGGCCTACAAAACTCCCGTTATTGCGTTTGGAACGGGGACATCCCTTGAGGGCCATTTGAATGCTCCCCTTGGCGGTGTCTGCCTGGACTTCGCCAACATGAAGAAGATTTTGTCCGTGAATGTGGATGATCTCGATTGTACCGTCGAGGCCGGTGTGACCCGTAAGGAGCTCAATACCTATCTCCGGGATACGGGGCTTTTCTTTACCGTGGATCCTGGCGCCGATGCCTCCCTCGGGGGCATGGCCGCGACCCGTGCTTCCGGCACCAACGCGGTGCGCTACGGCACCATGCGCGATGTGGTCATCAATGTCCGGGCGGTCATGGCCGACGGGACCGAATTCCGCAGCGGCAGCCGCGCCCGCAAAACCTCCGCGGGATATGATCTGACCCACCTCCTGATCGGTTCCGAAGGCACCCTCGGCATTATCACGGAACTGACGGTCCGTCTCCAGGGGATCCCGGAATCCATCCTTTCCGCCGTCTGTTCCTTCGACACATTGAAGGGGGCCTGCCAGTCGGTTATCGAGGCGACCCAGTTGGGACTGAACCCGGCGCGCATCGAGCTCCTCGATCCCCTGCAGATCCGCGCCTGCAATGCCTATTCGAACCTGACCCTGGCGGAAAAACCAACACTGTTTCTCGAGTTCCACGGCACCAATGAAGGCAGCCGCGAGGAAGCGGAACTCTTTGCGGAAATTGCCGCGGGCAATGGCGGCGGCGATTATGAGTGGGCGCGGGACCAGGAGGACCGTAACCGGCTCTGGGCCGCCCGCCACGACGCCTACTGGGCGGCGCGGGCCCTGGTTCCCGGGGCCGATTGCTGCTCCGGCGATGTTTGCGTGCCCATTTCGCGACTGACCGAGTGCGTTGAAGAAACGCGCCTGGATATCGAAAATAGCGGAATTATCGCTACTATCGTCGGTCATGTGGGAGACGGGAACTTCCATGTCCTGCCGCTGTTTGACGCCAAGAACCCAAGCGAACTCGAAGCGGTACAGAACCTGTTTGACAGAATGGTCACCCGCGCCCAGTCTATGGAAGGGACGTGTACCGGTGAACACGGTATCGGGAGTGGAAAAACAAAATATTTGCGCGCGGAATATGGTGCCGGCGTCGAAATTATGCGATCCATAAAGCGGGCGCTTGACCCCGATAACCTGCTCAATCCGGGAAAAATATTTGAAACCGGTCCCGGGGCATAAATCGGTCAAAATGTTCCGGAATAGAAGTTTGATTGCAGAGAATTCTAAAACTCACATTCGCTACTCGAAACTGGCGATCTATTCAAACTATCTATCTGAAATAATGAATAGATTTGACCGCGAAGCTGGAGCCTGACCTTGAACTCTGTGCTGTTGACAATTGGTAGTCTGCTCATTCTGGCATTCAGTGCCCTGTTTGCAGCGCCTTATATTGTCGATTTCAACGATTATCGGCATGTTTTCGAAGCCCAGGCGTCAAAACTTATGGGCCGCAATGTCAATGTCGCCGGCCAGGTCAATCTGAGATTTCTGCCGGCTCCCTATGTGCGTTTTGAAAGCGTCAGCATTGCCGGTGATGACGAAGTCGATCGAACGCCTTTGATCGAGGCCGATAACTTCACCATCTGGCTCGCACTGCCGCCGCTGTTGCGCGGCACCGTCGAGGCGCGGGAAGTCGAGATATCGAAGCCGCGTCTCAACATCCAGGTGCATGAAGACGGTGGCGGCAACTGGGAAGGTATCGGCAATCTCAGCGCCGAACTGGCTTACATGCCCCGGGATGTCGCGCTTGATGCAGTGCGGATTACGGATGGCGAAATAATCATCCGTCAGAACGGTCAGGAACCGGCTCTGGGACTGGCCCAGGTCAATGGCGTCCTCGCAGCGAATTCACTGCGCGGTCCCTACAAGTTCAACGGCACTTTCCAGTCACAGGATGAGACGTACGAAATCCGCGTATCGACAAGCCGCCAGGACGATACCAACCCGATGATCGTCAAGTCGACGGTGAGTACGGCAAAAGGCGGGGCAACCTACAAGTTTGACGGCCGTGTCACCGATCTCGCGGCACGGCCGCGGCTGTTCGGAGCGCTTACCGCCTCCCTTCGCCTTGACCAGGTGATCGAATTTACCCAAACGGCAGAGCCCGCATCAGGCAAAGCGCCGGCGCAAAACCTTGAGGTCGGTGCCGATATAGAAATGCTGCTACATCGGGTGAAACTGAGTAATATTCGCGGCACGTTTGAAAGCCAGAACCGGCCCCAGGTCATTGAAGGCAATATCCAGGCGGATTTTTTCGATGGCTTCCAACTCACGGGTCAGCTGGGGTCAAAATGGATGGATTTTGACCAGATTATCGGCAACTCGGACACGGCCCGGGTCGCCCCGCACCAGGTTGCCCGCATGTTTGTCCGGGAGCTCTCCCGCTTCTACAACGGTGTTGATGGCGGTGCGTTCAAGATATCCATCGGTCAGGCGAGTATCGGCCAGGAGTTTTTAAGCAATTTGCAGATCCAGCTCTCCAAATCCGCGGATAGCCGGGATCGGGTCGAAGCCTCGGCGCAGCTGCCGGGCGGCAATTTTGCCGGCCTCCAGGGAGAAATTGACGTGCGTTCCGACGCCCCCGCTTTTCAGGGGCAGATGTCCATCAAGGGAGAAAACCTGCCGCTCCTCACCCAGTGGATCTTTTCGGAAACCAATGATCAGAATCGCATCAGTTCCGCGTTCTACACCCTGGGAGCGAATGTTGCACTTTCCCCGGACAAGGTCTCCGTGTCGGATTTGCGCGGGGAAGTCTCCGGTTCGGCGCTGTCCGGATCACTGGACATGGAATTCAGTGATGTGCCGAAGCTGACCTTTTCCCTGGACAGCGACCGGGTTGATCTCCGAAACATCGTAACCGGTACGCCCCATGTGGGGCAGATCGCCGACCTCCTGAAGATTGTGGATGCGCGAAGCTCGTTTGCGGATCCGGCGGCCAAGACAGGAAATGCGGGGCAGTCAGGGAAATCAGGAACGCCAGGAAAAATAGAAAAGCAAGAGAAGCCCGAAGGTACGGATACCGCGTCGAGCACGCGAAGCTCCCCGCGTCAGAGCACATCGGATCAATCTCAGGGCGTGCATCAGGCCGGTGGAAGTGATCCCGGCGCACTCACCCGTCTATTTCGCCGCTTTAACGGCCGGGTCAACGTTCGCATCGGACAACTCGCCCTGCCGGAAGCCAATATCAGGGATCTCCGGGTCAAGGCAGAGGTGGACAGGGAAAAACTGCAGATATCTACGCTCGACTTCCGCACGGACCAGGGCGCCCGGCTGGTCATGAATGGTGCCTTTTCGGAGCTCGCCCGCTCCCCCACAGGGGAGATCGATCTACTGATGGAGGGTGAAAACGGCAATGCCATCGCCCAAATCCTGGACCTGCTTAATATACGCCAAACCGAGTTTCTCGGGTCCGAGAGGCTTGCGGCCCTGAGCCCGGCCCGGTTTGCCTCATCGCTTGTTCTGGGTCGCGAGGACGGCTCAGGGGCTTCCCTGCGGATCGACGGTGAAGCCGGCGGTTCCCGCGTGATCTTGTCGGCCAAGCAGGAGGGACCCATCAGTGAGTTTGGAAACCGGAACATCAATCTGAAACTTCAGGCGGCTAATCCCGACGGGGCGCGGCTGGTACAGCAGCTTTTTGCGGAGGATCTTAAATCCTTCGGTGTCAAGTCCGGTGAGGGATCTGTGAAACTCGTCATGAGCGGTCAGCCGAATGAATCGCTCAGATCACAACTCACACTGGAAACCGACGGTTTGAGTTCCTTTTACGAGGGCAATGTACGACCCGCGGCAAATGTCATCGATTTAGAAGGCCGCCTCGATTTCAAATCGCGATCCGCGGGTCTTGGGCTCGCCGCAATCGGGCTGGATCCCAGCTTTGCCGTTTCGGACAAGGCCGTCGATTTAAAACTGGACGTGCAGAAATCAGGTTCGGATTACACGTTCAAGAATATTCGGGGACAATGGGGCAAATCAGAAATCGGCGCCGAAATTGCCTATGCTGCCGGTGCAAAACCCGCCCGTCTACAGGTCGAAGTGCAGATGACCCGGGCCAACCTCGCAAGTTTCACGGATTTTCTGCAGCAGAATAAGAGCCCGACCCTGTTGAGCTCGGCCCAGTCCCTGGTCAACAAATCCCGGTCGATCTGGTCCGACCGGCCGTTCAGCGAGCCGGCCTTCGCCGATCTCTCGGGGACGCTGCAACTGAAAGCGACGGAACTGGGTCTGCTGAACGGAGTGAACCTGCAGAATGCGGTGCTGGCGGCAGATCTCACCGAGGGCAAAGTTACCGTGAAGCAGTTGCAGGGGCGTCTCTTCGAAGGCCAGTTTGAAGCCAGTGGCACGCTCAAGAAAATTCTGACGGGCGTTCGTCTCGACGGGCAGGTGAAACTGACCGGCGCGCAGATTGACCGGTTTGCCAGCAAGGCGAACAACACGCCGCTGGCGCGTGGAAAAGTCAATTATGAAACAACGATC
>JANQOC010000394.1 GCA_028279265.1 Hyphomicrobiales bacterium | reverse complement strand
GGACCTCGCGCGCCGCTCTTCCACATCTCAAGCAATCAAGTTCCGCGCGTATTCTGAATGTGTCTGGTCTATCAGGAACGCAACTCCTGCCCGGCGCCTGGACAACGACAATCGCCAATACCGGCATTCTGGGTATTACCAAGCAGCTCGCCAATGAGCTGGCTGCAAACAATATTACGGTCAATTCGATCTGTCCCGGAACCGTTCGTACGGAAGCCTGGATGGGTCCACGGGCCGATGCCATGGCCAAGGCCCGTGGCATGACGTCGGATGAGGTGCGTGCCATGATGGCCTCCTTCGCCATGCTTAACCGCCTGGCGGAACCGGAGGAAATCGGTGATGTCGCAGCCTTTCTCGTGTCCGAGAAAAACTCTTACATGACCGGCACCACGGTAGAAGTGTGCGGAGGCTGGTCGAAATATCTGGGTTGATGGGCACTAATCCGTCAGCAGTATTGCAGATTTCGTTCGAGCAAATGAACTGATCTAAAGGAATTCTTTCCATGACGTCACTGTCACCATCCGTTGAAACCTACCTCAACACCATTGCGGGTCAGGCCGTGCCGTCTCGGTCGGGCGAATTCCTGGAAACGCAAAATCCGTTCACCGGCCAGACCTGGGCCCGAATCCCGGCCTGCAACGGCGAAGATGTGGATCACGCGGTCAATGCGGCCCATAAGGCATTCTCGGAAGGAGAATGGCCGGCTCTGACGCCGACGCAACGGGGAAAACTCCTGCGCCGTCTCGGAGATCTGATCGGCGAGAATGCGGATCGTCTGGCGCAACTTGAAGTGCAGGACAATGGCAAGCTGATCGCCGAAATGGGACTGCAGGTGCGTTATGTGCCTGAGTGGTTTTACTACTTTGGCGGCCTGGCTGACAAAATCGAAGGCCATGTCATCCCCGTGGACAAGCCGGACATGTTCAACTACACCCGCTACGAGCCTCTGGGCGTGATCGGGTGCATTATTCCCTGGAACTCTCCCCTGCTGCTGCTGGCCTGGAAGATTGCCCCGGCACTGGCGGCAGGCAATACGATCGTTGTCAAACCCAGCGAATTTGCGTCCGTTTCGACCCTGGCTATAGCGGAACTTTTCGAAGAGGCGGGTTTCCCCCCGGGAGTCTTCAATACGGTTACCGGTCTCGGCGCTGATGCCGGTGGACCTCTCGTCGAACACCCCCTGGTGCGCAAAGTGGCCTTTACCGGCGGCGAAATGTCGGGGCAAAAGGTCTATGAATCCGCCGCGCGCGGACTGAAAGGCGTGACCCTGGAACTCGGCGGTAAGTCGCCGAATATTGTCTTCGAGGACGCCAATCTCGATAATGCGGTGAAGGGTGCGATTTCCGGTATCTTCGCGGCAACGGGGCAAACCTGTATCGCCGGATCGCGGCTGCTGGTTCAAAAATCCATTGTCGATGAATTCTCTGAAAAACTCGTCGATTTTGCAAAAACGGCCCGAATAGGCGACCCCATGAATGAGGAGACCCAGGTCGGGCCTGTGACCACCCGACCTCAGTTCCAGAAGGTTCTAGACTATATTGATGTGGGCCGCAGCGAGGGCGCGGAAGTACTGCTCGGCGGCGGAACGCCCGATGCCCCGGAACTCGGGGATGGCTGGTTTGTGCAACCGACCATATTCGGCAATGTCAACAATCAGATGCGCATCGCCCAGGAAGAGGTTTTTGGACCGGTACTCTCTATTATCCCTTTCGAGGATGACGACGATGCGATCGCGATCGGCAATGATATCGTATACGGCCTCGCCGCCGGCGTCTGGACCCAGTCCATACCGCGGGCTTTCAAAATGAGCGAAAAACTGCAGGCCGGCATGGTGTGGGTGAACACCTACCGGGCTGTGAGCTACATGTCGCCGTTCGGAGGCTACAAACGCTCGGGTCTCGGGCGGGAGAGCGGCCAGGAAGCCATCTATGAATTCCTGCAGACGAAATCCGTCTGGATGTCTCTGTCGGATAAGGTCGCAAATCCGTTTGTCCTGCGATAAGCGATAAAT
>JANQOC010000392.1 GCA_028279265.1 Hyphomicrobiales bacterium | reverse complement strand
GAGGCGTATCCATGCGATCCGACTATCTAGCGCTTCGTTGGTCATCAACATTCTCATTCCTGGTGAACTGGCCACCTGAAAACTGGCCATCTGGGAAAGCCACCGGCAAATCCGGACCCAAGACAAAGACCTGACTTATACGGGGCCCTTCAAGGGTTTCAAAGCGATTTCTCTCAACACACCCATGATTCCGGCATCAGGTCGGGTCGTCGGATACTTAATCCGGACAGGTTCAGGTCTAAGCCGTTGCGGCATTAGAAAAGACTTGCCCCCGGCAGCCTCCTGCCTTTTGATAATTCCTAAACTATAACCAATCTTATGGGACGCGAGTTTTTATGAAGCGGAGCACGGATCGAATACTGACGACTCATACAGGCAGCCTGCCCCGGCCACGTAAACTGGTCGAACTGCTGCAGGCCCAGATGAACCAGCCGCAGGCCGACAACGGGAAACTCGAATCTTCGATCAACCACGCCATAAAAGATGTTGTCGCACGACAGAGTGAAACGGGACTGGATATCATCAATGACGGCGAACAGGGGCGAAAAGATTATACTGTCCATGTCATGGATCGTCTCAATGGTTTTGCAGGTGAAATTGCGCCGCCGCTAGGCACGGGAGATCCCGAGTTCCCGGAACTCGCGGAATTGCTGTCGGAGTTTTCATCCCCGTTTCAGATCCGCCCGGCCTGCAACGGCCCGATCAGCTGGAAAGACTGGGCGGCGGTCGGCCAAGAGATTGATCGCGCCAAGTCAGCCCTTGCAGCCGTCAATTCCGAAGAACTATTCATGACCTGTCCGTCCCCTGGACAGATCGCGCGCTATCTCAAGAACCAGTATTATGCCGACGATGAGACCTATCTGTTTACCCTGGCGGAGGTTATGCAGCGCAACTACGAAGCCATCGCCGCTGCCGGATTTGTACTGCAACTCGACTGCCCGGATCTCGCCATGTGCCGGCACACGGTCTATCCGGATATTCCACTGGAAGAATACCGCGACATCATTCGTACCCATGTTGAGGCCCTCAACCTTTCCCTTGAAAATATCCCGGCGGAGCAAACACGTATGCATGTGTGCTGGGGCAGCACCATGGGTCCTCACCACACTGACGTGCCGTTCCGGGATATTGTGGATATTGTTTTCATGGCAAAACCAATGGCCGTATCTTTTCCCGCCGCCAATCCCCGCCACGGACATGAGTGGAAAATCTGGCAGGATGTCAAACTGCCGGATGGTAAAATTCTCATTCCCGGCGTCATCGATTCAACATCCAATTTTGTCGAGCATCCGGAACTCGTCGCCGATCGGATTCTCCAATATTGTGACTGTGTCGGCTCGGAAAATGTCATTGCCGGTGTCGACTGTGGATTCGGGACATTCGCCGGCCGGGTCCAGGTCGATCGAAAAATCGTATGGATGAAACTCAGGTCTCTTGTCGAGGGTGCGGAACAGGCGTCCAGGGCACTAAAGCGGGCCTGACCTCACTTATACGGGTATTACGACCTATTTCGGCCGATCAATTTCAAATGTTGCATCGACGACGGAGTAATCCTTGTAACCAAGGCGGGCAATCGGCTGAATTTCCGCCGTGACAACCCGTCCGTCCCGGATAACCGCGTCGTCGATATAGATGCCGACCACCCGGCCAATAATCATGGCATATTCCTCGTCGCTGCCTTTCTTGCCCGGAAGCTCCACGGTCTGGTGATAGACACATTCCAGGGCGCAGGGGGATTCCGCGACCCGGGGCGGTTTGACGAATTCCGACGGTGCCGGGGTCAGGCCCGACAGGGTAAATTCATCGACATCGTTGGAAACCGGGGACGACGTCACATTCATCTGATCTCTCAATGCGAATGTCGCCAGGGAGCAGACGAACTCGCCGGTGGCCTCAATGTTCTTCTGGCTGTCTTTGCGTCCCCCTGATGAGAACATCACATAGTGGGGATTGGTTCCGATGGCATTGAAAAAACTGTAGGGTGCCAGATTGACATGGCCATCCGGACTCAGGGAAGAGATCCAGCCGATGGGCCGCGGTGCGACGATCGCTTTGAACGGATCATATTTCAGTCCATGCTTGTTTTCAGTGGCATCGTAAATCACACAGCTCGTCCTCTAATTTTCATCCCGGCTCAGTCGCTCAGAACGGAGCTTGGTCCATCCTATTCCCTTACACCTTTTGCGGATGATCGCTTCGGTTGTCACCTGTCTTTCACGGAAATTTGACATCAAAACGAGTTGAAGCTGCCGCCTAGATGATCGCCAGTTCCGTGATATGCGTCACACTCTGCCCGTTCCGATGGTCCCATATAAAGATCAAGTTAGAAACAGAAAACCCCTTGGGGTCAATGTTTTTCAGGCAAACAAATTAACTGGTAAGGACCACAGTCATGCCCGTCATCACATTCATCATGGTAATCCAATTGCTCGGCGGCAGTG
>JANQOC010000365.1 GCA_028279265.1 Hyphomicrobiales bacterium | reverse complement strand
GTTCGGCAAACTCGATAATAATTTAGCCAAGCTCTGGCGTCTATGTGATTTATGCCTTGGTCTCATCTTTTGATTTGTTGATTTAATGATTATCCGGTTACAGATGCGTACAAAGTTTCTGATTTCAGTTCTGGTGCCCGGGTTTCTTTACGGTTTCTTTGCCGGCACCATGGCCGCCGCCGACCCTTGGGCGGACTGCACGAAATCCTCACCGGAAATCACGGTTCAGGCCTGCAGCCAGATTATTTCGGAAAAGCGTGTGGATCGGAAGAACCTGTCTATTGCCCATTCCAACCGCGGCAATGCCCACCTTCGTCTGGCACAGAACGAACAGGCTCTGAAAGATTTCAATCGAGCCATCGAAATCGACCCTACCAACGCCAGGGCCTATCAGAACCGCGGCAATTATTATTTCAGGAGCAAAAGATACGATGCGGCCATTGCCAACTACGATAAGGCCATCCAAAGCGATCCGTCTTATGATCGGGCCTTCGTCAATCGCGGCCTCGCATTCCTGCAGTTGAAAAATTATACCTCAGCAATCGAGAATTTTGACGCGGCCCTGGAACTTAATCCGCAATCGGCGCCGGCCTATAACAATCGCGGCGCCGCCTATCAGCAATCGGGAGACAGGGCCCGCGCTATCGAGGATTATAAGAAAGCTCTCGCCCTTGATCCCAATTTTCCTAGCGCGCGTGAAAATTTGCGAAAGCTCGGCATTCCCCTGAACTGAACTTCAGGATTGATACCCCTAGTTTCTGTAGAAAGAGCGCATGCGTTGCAGGGTCTCGAGCAATTTGTCTTTGTTTATCGAAAAGGGTTCAAGCTGAACCGACAGGACACGCTCATCCCGAAGACGCCAGGGAAGCTTCATGAGCAACCTGTAAATCGGCAATTTCCGCCAGTCGGAGATCAGGGCCGCATCCACATCCCGGTTGAGTTCAATGACAAGTTCCTTGTTCTCAATGGAACGCACCGCATAGGTCCGGATTTCGATATCCGCGACTGCCCGCCAGTCAATTATACCGAACCCGTCAACGAAAATACCGTACTGGCTGGCGCCCAGACGTGGCACTTTCTTCTCGACCAGGGGAAAATGATAATAGGCCGAGCCCAGAAACAAGAGCGCCACGGCCAAAGCCAGAGGTTGACCGGCAACAAAAAACACGATGACGGAGACACTTCCGATCAGGGCAGACACAAAAAATCGAAAATCTCCTCGATCACTGCCGTAGCAAACTGTGAATCCGTCGAAAAATTCGCGATCGCTCAATATCTGAACCCCTATTTGTCATACTTAAAAGTGTGAGCTTCCGGTTTTAAGGCAACACGATCGGATCATGATCGTGGGATAGGTATAATTTGCGATCCCCAATATCGACCGCAACCATTATGACACAATTATGATATTGCTATGCAGCAACGGCAATACTGCATTGCAATATTTTTTGTTTTATTCTGTCATGGCATCAGCAAAACTTCACACTTGGGGACTAACTTCGGAGCGTGTCACCGAAACTGTTTCCCTCTGCCGCATTCGGCAAAGGAGACTGTGATACGAATTTCGCGAGGAATTGCAAGAAGCTGGGGGTAAAAACTCGATGAGAATTCCGCAGGATAAAACCCGCCAAGGGTAAATTCACTCGCTTCAATTACTGATATTTATTCTTGTGAATCAATGCGTTGAAAGATCTTTCGTCAGAGATCTGCAATACCGCCGGAGATCGATGTCTGCCATCGGTCAAAGACATGAATGTCGTAGCTAACAACAGAGGTATCGAGGTTATGGCTGTACAGCTCAGAACTGAGAATAGGGCTCCCCTGAAATGTTACAAATGCGGGGGTGATGTGGATTTGGAGAATCGCCCCCGCGCCTCGCGGCTCTGTTCGAAATGCGCCGAACAACTCACGTTCGATGTTGAAACCAAGCAGAAAGCAAATCAGCAGAATCAACAGAATTAGAGAGTAATCCTCCAATTCGTCGCCAAAAGAAGGGGAAAACCAACGGGGAAAAGACGCGGTCTGAGGTTTTTTGTTTATTAGAATCTCTGTAACAATTGCAGAACGACGCTGAATTTAAGGAGAGAAAGCATGCGGGGGCTTTCATTTATCCGGCAGTGGGCGTTTTGCGTATGTTTTGGACTGCTGTTTTTTTATCGCGCCGATGCTCAGGCCGGTTCGATCGCGGATTGCAATCAGTCCGCCAATAGCGAAAAGCAGATTTCAGGGTGCACCCAGCTTCTGAAGTCTCGCCATCTCGGTCGAAAAGAGCTGGCCCTCGTCTACAATCACCGGGCCATGGCTTATTACCGGACGAAGCAGTTCAAGCGCGCCATATCCGATTTCACAAAAGCTGTGAGACTGCGCCCCCGGGACCTGATCGTGCGGCTCAATCGCGGCGTTGTCTATGAACGCATGGGACAGTATGGGCGCGCTATAGCTAACTATTCCATTGCCATTGAACAGGACCCGGAATTTTCCCTGGCCTATTTCAATCGTGCCAATGTGTTCGAGGCCAAAGGTGATTTGAACGCCGCTATTGCCGACTACAAAGTCGCGATCAAACTAAATCTTGTGAATGCGGATGCGGTCAACAATCTGGGAAACGTCTACTACAAGACCGGGCAGCGGGCCTCTGCCCTGAATGCCTACCGCTCGGCTTTGACAATTGATCCCGATCATCGCCAGGCGCGAAAAAATCTGTCACTTCTGGAAGACGAAGCCAAACAGATTTCAAAACGAAGCCCGCGCACGGAAACCGTCTCCAAGGACCAGCCGTTCCGGGAAACTCTGCCCGCCGCCGGTGATACCGACCGCACACCGGTTGTTGCCGGTCGTTCGGAAATTCAAGCCGTGGAAACACAAGTCCGGGAGCAGCAATCCCAGGAGACCGAAACGCGACAGGATGCGGACACCGGGTCTGATAGCGATTCTGATACGCTGGTGATCCCCCGGGGAATTTCGGTTCTCGGTGGTGCTCAGTAAACGCATCCACTTCGGCGTCTGACGGTCAATCCCATAAGATCCGGACATCAATCCAGCGCTGCCGACCCATGTCGTGAACAAAACTAAGGTCTCAGTGATTCCGTCTCGGTTCAATCCGATTTCGGCTCAAACCGGCTTAATTCATATTATCTGGTGAAATTCGACCCGGGGCCTGGGTTGTAATGACCTGCGACTGGACCTGCCGGTTCTTCTGAGTCGTTATTATTTCGCGGATCAGGCCCAACACTTCGTCGTCGCCGGAAATGGGTATTTCCTCATTAACGCGATCTCCTGAGAACCGTCCGTCACGCAAAACGATATTGACCGTTGAACCGTCGACAAGGCTAATTCGATAAACATCCCGGGTCAGTCGCTGTGTCGATCCGTCCCGGGCTTTACCTGCGAGACTGTTGATCAGACGTTCCACAAAAAACCAGCGCCAGATCATCAGAAAGCGCAACGATGTCAGTGTCGCGAGCAGATCACGTTTCACCGGAAGCTTAACCAGACCGATCGTGGCTATATCCGAATAAAAAAAGTGTTTCACGCTTTCATAGACCTGTTGCCCAGTGGTCAGGTCAAGAGCCCCCTCATAAGTCACCACATGCTCCTGGGTAAGTCCGATAACAGTGATGGCCCGGGGCGTGAAACGCAGCACATGGTCGCTGCCGTAACGGCTGATCCGTTTGGAGCCGGAAACCTGATCCAGATCCGGAAATCCTTCGAACGCCAGCGGTTCGGTGAGTAAAGGAACCTTGTTCAGGTTCATGAGGTCCTGAGCCCGCCCTCTCAGTGCCGCCATGTCGCTAACGACCCACTCATCGACGAGAGCATCCGCGGGACGGGCAACGGATAAATTGCGCCACAACACCCCCAGTGTCGTCAGGAACAGGCCGAAAAGAAAAGCACTGTCGATGGTGACCTCGAACCCGTACACCTCGTGATAGCGCCAGGGATGGAACATGAAAGCAATACCGATGACGATGACCGCAAGTGTCCACAGCGGGCGCACGCCAAAATAAAACTCCATCCTCTTGCGGTTTTGATCATCGTCGGATCTGAGGGAAACCGGTTGGATCTCAGAAGCCGAATTCATCGTGTCTGCGTGTGCCCGGTTTCCCCTGGCCTGGTGCACTTCGCCTTGTTTCGGCGGCGGAACGCGATTTTGCTGCGGTCTCTTACCGGCGGGTACCACGTTACCGGGTTTTCCCTTGAACGTGACTTTCTGATGCGGCTCGGGTTGGACTTGCGGTTCCGGTTCGGGTTCCTGAGGCCGCGGAACCGGCTTCATGGGTGTCATCAGCTCGGCCCATTTGGCATCCCGGTTTTCCTTCGAGATGGTGGGCTTGTTTCTTGTCGTCGGGCCTGTTAGTTGCGGAAACTGTGAAACCAGTGCTGCCGTATCCGCAGGTTTCCGGGAAACAGATTTCTCAGGTTGAGAAATGGGCGGCAATTGCCTTGTTTTCACTTGTTTCGGCGCAAGTTCCGGAGAGTCGGATGGCAGGTTGCGGGCGCGATTGGAAAAGTCCTGCAGCGCTGCTGCGATCTCACTGGGATCCGGGCGCGAGTCCTTCACATTTCCCACTGGCGTATTCGAACGTGACTGAGGGCGCGAACGGGGGTCCGCCGGTTGCCCGGATGGCGGTTTGCCTGTTCTGCCTTTCGGTTTGAATCCCACGTTGAACCCTTTGCGCCAACTTCTGTCACGGCTGCCCGGGCACCGGTCTTCCAACCTGCCCCCGAGAATATCCCATAACATCCATGCAGTAAGCCGCAATGTATCACGCCCAGCCAATGGTGCAAAACCATTGGTCGAATCTGCATGGTGTTATCCAAGGGTTCAAGTCGGTTAAAACAATTAACCGATGATTCTAAACCGCTCGTTCCAACTGTAAATCGGGTCCGGAAAGGGTAAGTTTTCCTAGTTCAGCAAAGAATCCAGAATGCTTTTTTGCCATTGCTTCTTTTTGGCTTTGCTGCGGGATGTGCGCTTGCTCTTCTGATAGTTGGAACCGCCCCACCACCAGTTGGCCGCATAGGGTTGCGGACGGGAAACGCGTTTTTTCCTCAGCACGATCTCATTGGCCGCGCCATCGGGATCGGTAACAACAAGGGTACCGTTTTTCCAGTTCCAGTTTGCCAGACGTTCGCCCCAGCGGAACGGTTCGATGGAAGCGACTTTTCTTTTTCTGAAATCGACGATTGCAATATATTCGTTACGCAAGCGGCCGTTGCTGTCACCAGCGTAGTAACGCAGCAGCCCAATGCCGCGATAGGTCTTTTTCAAAGAAGACCATTCCAGCAGTTGCGGCTCTTCCTCGCCATACATTTCCAGGGGGACCCGGACCCCTTTGTATTTCTGACTGGAGGCAAAATATTGCTGGCCCACCTTTTGGATCTGCCAGTGATCAATAGGATCCGCAACCCTCGAAGTCGGCTTGGCCTTGGCGCTGAGACTGCTGACATTGACGTCCAGGCGTTCAATGCCGCTCCAGGCCTTGCTCAACATGGGATCAAGCTCAACGGCCTTGCGATAGCTGATCAGTGCCTGGTCAAAAAGACCAACCGCCTCATGGATCTCGCCGTTTATGACCTGGGCTTCGGCCAGATTGCCGTCGCGTTCAAGGGACTTTTTGATGTCATTGAGTGCCTGATCCACATCGGCCAGCTTCATATAAGTCCAGGCGCGATAGGCGTAGGCCCGGGCACTCTGAGGGTCAAGGGTAAGGGCATGATCTAGATCTTCCAGCCCTTCGTTATATCTTTTTCTCAATGCCTGGACATATCCGCGCTCGGCAAAAGCGGGGGCATAGTCGGGCAATATGGAAATGGCTTTTGAAAAGTCCCGCAGGGCAGCCACATATTCCTTGCGCATACCATGGATCCGGCCGCGCTCCGTGTAGAGCCGGACGTCCTGGGGATAGATGTCAAGGGCATAGGAATAATCGCTGATCGCGCGTTGATTGTTCGACAAGGTCGTATAGGCGCGCCCGCGATTATAGTAGGCCGGGGTATATTTGGCATCCAACGAAATTGCCCGGGAAAAGTCCCGCACCGCCGCATGGCTGCGATCCAGGATCTCATGGACCCGACCGCGGCCGTTGATCGGCGTGGCATTGTTCGGCATCAGATTGATGGCCTTGGTGTAATCCTGGTAAGCGGCGTCGTAATCGCGCAGCTTCAAGTGGGCATTGGCGCGATTGTTATAGGCCGCTCCGTAGGACGGAGACAGAAGGATCGCCTGATCGAAATCCTTCACGGCCTCCTTAAACAGGCCCAGCTCGATAAGCACGTTACCGCGATTGTTATAAGCGACCGCGTATTCCGGATAGAGTGAAATAGCCTCGTTGAAATCGCCGACGGCTTCCTTGGTGCGTGATAACCGCCACTTGGCAACCGCCCGGTCATTGAAAATATTGGCCCGTCGGACCTTGGCCAGTCCCTTGACTTTGAGAGCCCGGTCAAACAGCGTAATCGCACGGGTGTAATCGCCGCGAATCAAGGCCGCACTTCCTTTTTGAACCTGCAATAGCGCAAGTTCCGTGCTCGCCTGTCCTGGGGACGGGAGACATATGATGAGCATTAGAACACAGCACATATGTCGGAAATGCTTCATTATTCGACCTCGTCGGGCAATCGGTCAGAACCGCAATAGATTCAATATTCAATATAATGGGACTTTATAGCACAATTAGTGCGGAATAATTGCAACTTTTCGAGAAATTTAAATATGATTAATCGCAGTTTTCCGGCCGATAATCACCAAATTTGGACCGATTTAAAGGAATTTCCGTGCCCGGATGACCGCCCATTCCCTGGAATCAAAACCGGCTCACGGCCGCAGTATCCGGTCCTCGGGTTTTCACATCTCGCCAAAGTGCCGGTTCAGGACCTCCGGTAATCTATCCGCAAGATCTTCGGCGATCAGTCCCGGCCCGGCCACTGTTCCCATGGCCCCATGAAGCCAAACTCCGGCGCAAGCCGCTTCAAATCCCGGCAGCCCCTGGGCCAGCAATCCGGCTATAGTTCCAGCCAGTACATCTCCGCTGCCGGCGGTTGCCAGCCAGGCAGGGGCATTCGCGTTGATGGCGACCTGACCGTCGGGTGAGGCAATGACCGTATCACCACCCTTGAAAACAACATAGGCACCCGAGGCTTGGCTTGCCTGGCAGGCTTGTTCGCACTTGCTTCGTACCGATCCCTGTTGTTGTTGATCACTGGAGAGCAGGCCTGAAAACAATCGTCCGAATTCTCCAAGGTGGGGTGTCATCACAACCGGCACACCAGCACGTGCCTGGATTGCGCCAAACAGTTCTTCCGGATTGTCGGTGAAAACCGTCAGAGCATCGGCGTCCAATACAACCGCCGCCTCTGTTTTCAGAATTTCAAGAACACGGTCCCGGGTTGCCGGATTGACCCCGGCGGCAGGCCCAATCAGGATCGCGCGAATTCTTGAATCAGCGAGGATAGCTCGCAATTCATCCAGACTTGTAAAAACCCGGATCATGATCGATGTGAGATGGGCGGCATTGGCGGCTACGGCCTCGGGCTCGCACAGAACCGTCACTACACCGGCCCCCACCCGCAGGGCCGCGCGGGCTCCTAGCCGGGCCGCCCCTGTACTCGCGGCATCACCGGAAAGGACCATGGTGGAGCCGCGTTCGTACTTGTGGCTATCGACCTTCGGTTCCTTCAGCCAGCTTCCAAAAATGCCCGGTCCGTTCTCGAATATCTTCGGGTCTATGGTCGCCAGGACATCCGCGTCGATGCCGATGTCCGCTGTATAGACCTCGTTGCAGTAAGCGCGTCCCGGCAACAGTAAGTGGCCGGGTTTCTTGCGAAAAAACGTTAACGTGTGCTGCGCCCGGATTGCGTGCCCCCGAATGGCGCCGGAATTGCCGTCAATGCCACTGGGAATATCGACGGCAACAACCGGGTTCTGTTGTGCGTTCACGACCTGAAAAATTTGTCCGATCTCGTCGGATATGTCGCGCATCAGACCGGCACCGAACAAGGCATCGACGATTACCCCTCTGAAACCCGATACCAACGCCACGCTTAGGGGCTCAATCCCGCCCTGCCAGGCCGCAAGCATCTGCAGCGCATCGCCTTTTATTTTATTTTTGTCCCCCAGTAATCCGACCGATACCTTGCGGTCGTGGCGCTGTAACCAGCGGGCAATAACAAACCCGTCGCCGCCATTATTGCCGGGCCCGCACAGGATCAGAAATTCCGTCGCATCGGAAAAGTGCGAGAGAATATGCTGAGCGATGGCGCGACCGGCATTCTCCATAAGCACGATACCCGGTGTGCCGCGCTCAATGGTCAGGGCATCGGCGGTGGACATCTGATCGTTGGTCAGGAGTTCATGCATCTGGGCGATCTCTACTGCGGTAGCTGTTCCGCCAATTCTACAAGATTGGCATCCGGATCCCGGAGATAGATCGACCTCAGAGGACCGCATGCCCCGGTTCTATCCACGGGTCCCACAATAATCTTAAGTCCCCGGGTCTCCAGTTGTTTCTGGCAGTCCTGTAAATTCTCCACAAGCAGGCAAAAATCCTGGGAACCCGGCGCCGGATTTTCCGCTTTCGGTTCGAATTCCTGTCCGGCCTGGTGCAGATTAAATTTCTGGTTTCCGAATTTCAGCGCCCAGCGCCCACCGTCAAATTGCTCAACCTCCATACCCAGGCCTTCGCCATAGAAACGGCAGGTCTCCTCAATGGAACGCACGGTCAGAACCAGATGATCCAATGCCTGAATTTTCATACCTCGGCTTCCCTTCCCCAACATCGGTCTTAATCCCCGGAAATTACAGGGATTATGATAATATTAGTTTTGCCGGATGCGCTTGCCAACAGCTTGCCGATAGAGAGAGCTAATATTGATAATTCCGAAGATGCTCGACAGCTTTCGAGCCAAAGAGCGCCTATCCGGTTACCTAAACCGGAGGCCAGAAGGAGCCCCCGGATTGAGCCGTCCCAGAGCTTATGGGGCACAACAATTCAGCCGATGATTAAAAATTAGGCGATTTGGTTATTTTTTAGGCATTTCGACGCCAAATATCTATCGGCTCGTTCGGAAAATCCTCTCAACTCATTGAAATAATTCAACAATTTTTTTCCTGCGGAACTGGCACATTGCATGCTTAACCTTTTGTTAATTCTTTCAGGAATTCGGGTCTCGCTGTTTCACGCGCATATTGCCCAAGTCGTGACGCCGATTCCGCTTCAAAATAGAGGCA
>JANQOC010000334.1 GCA_028279265.1 Hyphomicrobiales bacterium | reverse complement strand
CCGGGCCTGTCGAGAAGCGGTTGGACAAACCAAGCCCTTCCCCTTTGTCAACAGTCACGTGGGGATCACAGGCTTCACCGTAGGGTATCTCAAAGGTCTCTTCACTCTGGACACGCCATCCGGAAACCCGCTCACCGTCCCAGGCCTGATGTTCACTGTTAGAACCTGATTCGCCGGCGACAACGGCCATCGACGCCATGGAAAGAAGTCCACTCAGGGACAGCAACACGGAAATTCTGAACCAGGAATTCATGATCAAGACTTTAGACGACATTGTTTAAGATTTACCTAGCCGAAAATTGCACACAACAAAGTCAGCACCGGAATCGAGCCCAATAATTAACCAGTATCCGCGAAAATTTGGTGATTTTTCATCACTTTTTTGGATTCTGTTAATGACAATTCAAAACTGACCCGTTATGGTGTGCCATCTAAAAAAGGCAACGACCAACTATAGAGGCTATCATGGTTCATGAAGCTTCAACTGTGAAAATGAAGGTCTAGGTCTTGGGAGGAAGGAAGTTCCTGGCGCGTAAGTTGTTTAACTGTAAAACGACGCTGCTGTTAGAGCTGAAACATTCAGACATTTAGAATAAAATTTCTAACGGTCTTGGAACTCAATTAGACTAATTTGCAAGGTTTTGGCCTTGCATTTTTTTTGTCCGGATCTCAACGGATTCCATCCCGGCTCGATCGGCGCATCACACCCGGATCATCTGAATTTATGAGTTCAGGGGCGTGTATTTCGGCAAAAACGGGATATCGTCCAGGCCCAGCAGCCGATATTCGATAACCACATAAATGACGGCAAATATGACCGCAGAAATCAGGGTCGTATAAATCATTTTTCTCAAAATTCGGGGGGCAACCGGGGCGCTTTCCGTTGTGCCGAGGACAACGTCGCCCTCCTCTGACTGGGTCCTGATGCCAAACGGCAAAACCGCGAACAAGACGACCCACCAGCAAAGACAGTAAACGGCCAGAGAAAATGTGAGGGACATGAGATCAAGACCTTCCTTGATGACCCAGACATGCCATGCCTGCGTCCGTTCTCCTTAAACCTGCTCCAACTCGATAAGTGTCCCGCAAAAATCCTTGGGATGCAAAAAAAGAATGGGCTTTCCATGGGCCCCGATCTTGGGCTCGCCATCGCCAAGGACACGGGCGCCGTGGCCAATGAGTTTATCCCGGCTTTCGATGATATTATCAACCTCATAGCAGACATGATGCATGCCACCACCTGGATTGTTATCCAAAAACTTGGCTATGGGAGAACCCTCACCAAAAGGTTCCATGAGTTCGATCTTCGTATTTGGCAAATTAACAAAGACCATGGTGACACCATGTTCGGGATTGTCAGCCTTTTCGGAAACATCGGCTCCTAACTGATCTTTGTAGATCATTGCCGCCTTGTCGACGTCAGGCACAACGATTGCGACGTGATTGAGCTTACCGATCATATTTGCCTCTTCTTGCGAAATTTCACAAATTTTCTAGATATCACGCGGATCAATAAAGGTCAGCGATACCCGGCACTCCGTTTTCTTACCCCAAACCTCGCGCACCGTGGACCGGACACCCCGCCGGATCGCTTCCTCCAGCAATTCCTTATTCTTGCGCCGGGGTTTGGGAATACTGTTTATTACGCCGACAACACTCTCATAAATGATTTCATCCATGTCCTCTGCTGCCAACGTTTCTTCGGGGACCCCCGATAGAACTATATGGGGTTCGGCAATCAGTCTTCCTTTCCTGGTAAGCACGGCGCTGACGTATACGGCACCGACATGAGAGAGTTTTCGCCTGTCCCGAACGGATTTGTCTTCCGAGGATATAATCAAATGGCCATCGCGAAACAATCGACCTGACGGCACCTCGTCGATAATTGTCAGGGGACCGGGAAGGAGGCGCGCCATTTCGCCGTTACGCACCATCAGCCCCTCGCCAATGCCGCATTGTTGTGCCCACTCGATTTGTGCCTTCAAATGCATGGCCTCTCCATGCATGGGCACAAGGGACCGGGGCTTTGCGGCTTGATAGTATTCCGCCAGTTCGTCCCGGCGGGGATGGCCGGACACATGCACCCGGGCGTCCCGATCTGTAATCAGATCGAGCCCCATATCCACCAGCCTGTTTTGGACCAAATTGACAGCCCGTTCATTTCCAGGAATGGTTCGGGAGGAAAATATAACCGTGTCACCGGCGTTCAAGGTCACATTGGGATGTTCATCCCGGGCGATGCGGGCCATGGCCGCGCGGGCCTCCCCCTGGCTGCCGGTACACAGCAATACAACCTTGTCCCGGGGAAGGTAGCCAAAATCATCCTCCCCGACGAAGGTGATGGCAGGGTCCAGGTAACCTGTATCGCGGGCGACTTCGATAATCCGCCGCATGGCTCGGCCGACAGCGACGATCTCCCGCCCCGAATCCCGTGCCGCATCAATAACCGAGCGGATTCGTGCTACGTTGGAGGCAAATGTGGTAACGGCAATACGGCGCTTTGCCTCTTTAAAGAGTTGGCTCAGAGTTTTAGCCACGTCGGCTTCCGAAGGTGATCGTCCCTCACTGACGGCATTTGTTGAGTCGCATATCAGGACATCCACACCTTCATTCCCGACCTCCCTGATACGTTCGAGATTGATCGCCGGTCCGGCAATCGGTGTATGGTCGATCTTCCAATCCCCGGAATGAAGCACAACGCCCGCTTCGGTACGAATGACCAGCGCGTTGGGTTCGGGAATGGAATGAGCCATGGTCACGAACTCGACAGCAAACGGTTTCAGATCCAGGCGGGACCCAAGTTCGACCTCGTTGATCTGCAACTCATTCTCCATGCCGAATTGCATGGCTTTCAATTTAAGGAGAGTTGCGGTGAACGGTGTCGCATAGATAGGAACATCAAGCCTCGGCGCCAGGTCGATGACGGCACCGAAATGATCCTCGTGGGCATGTGTCAGAACAATCGCCACGAGATTCTGGCGTTCTTCTTCGATAAACCGGATGTCAGGAAAAATAACATCAACCCCGGGCTCCATGGGTCCGGGGAAAGTGATCCCAAGATCGACCATAAGCCATTGCCGCCGTACCCCTTCTCCGACACCGTAAAGGTAGCAATTCATACCGATCTCGCCGCTTCCCCCGAGAGGAAGATAAACAAGTTCGGTGTCGCTGTTGTTGTCGCCGTTGGCCATCAAGTAAAACTTATAACTCGGAACTATCCAAATCCGCTATCGATCACTGGACGGCCTTGGAATTAATACATCCCCGACGGTTACACGCTTGAGTTCACCTGTGTCCAGTTTAATTTTCAACGCCCCATCATCATCCAGGCCATTGAATACCCCCTCAAAGCGATTGTTTCCCACTCGTACTGATAATCTTTCACCCGGATTGTGGGCACGTTCGGACCAGTGTTGCCGGATCAGGTCGAAGTTGCGTCCCCTGTCCCATTGTTCAATTGATTGATCAAGCTCTCGGCTGAGCGCGCTGAATACGAGCTCGGGATTGACGCCGCCCACATGAGCCCCGAGATGGGTGGTTTCACGATCCGGGAGAACGGGATGGTGGGCGATATTAATTCCTATGCCGATGGCAATCACGGGTTCATGGGACTGGCTGGCGAGAAAGCTCTCAATCAGGATCCCAGCGATTTTCTTGCGGTCGACAAGGATATCATTGGGCCACTTGAGCCGGATTTGCTCTGCCTGTGGCGAGCTTCCCAACACTGATCTCACGGTTTCAAAAACACCAACCCCGGTGACGAAGGACAGTTGGTTGGCGGTCGAAAGCGAACATTGCGGTCGGAACAAAAAGCTCGTGTAGAGGTTGCCGGGCTCCGAGACCCAGTTTCGCCCTTCCCGGCCCCGCCCCTTTGTTTGCCGGCGCGCGACGATCCATAGTGGCGTGCCGTCAAAATCCGGTGCTCGTCTCAGGGCTTCCTGGTTTGTTGAATCCAGCTCATCAAATACGGAGACTTTGTGATCGGACGGGGGTTCAAATGTATGCAGACTTAATTCCGACAAAGCAGATTCCGGTCTAAAGAAAAAGAGCCTTCGCGGCGATTTCGGCTGCCGTAACGAGCGGCGCTGGACTCACAACAAACAGCAGCACAAACAATCCGGAAACTCCAAGCACCAGCTTTAACCGGCCGGACATCGGCTCAAACGGTTCGGCGGGCGGATCGAAAAACATGACCTTGATGATACGCAGGTAATAATAGGCCCCCACCACACTTGCCAGGACGCCGATGACGGCAAGGGCATAGAGATCCGCTTTGATGGCAGCCAGGAACACATAAAATTTGGCAAAGAAGCCCGCAA
>JANQOC010000036.1 GCA_028279265.1 Hyphomicrobiales bacterium | reverse complement strand
GAGGCAACGGTGCCGAAAATCACGGTCATTACCCGCAAAGCCTATGGCGGGGCTTACGATGTGATGTCGTCGAAACATATACGTGGTGATGTGAATTACGCCTGGCCGACGGCGGAAATTGCCGTCATGGGCGCCAAAGGTGCCGTTGAGATCATATTCCGAAAAGATCTCGAAGATCCCGGAAAAATCGAAGCTCACACCAAGAACTATGAAGACCGGTTTTGTTCCCCTTTTGTTGCTGCTGAGCGCGGGTTTATTGATGAAGTTATTCATCCCCGCTCGACACGTAAAAGGATTTGCCGGGCGCTGAATATGTTGCGCAACAAAACCGTCGAAAATCCCTGGAAAAAGCACGGAAATCTGCCGCTCTAAGACGATGGAGAGGGGGCAGCGACAGGCTCTCAGATTTTGTAAAAAATTAGGAGTTTCGAAACTTTGCTTACCTAAACTTCCGGAGATTCTCAATGAACTTCCGGAGGACGTCATGTCTCAATCAGAATTGGCCACAATTGTCGAGAGCTTGAATTTGGCCGGAAAGATTGGGGCGGAAGATGTTCTGAAGCTGCGGCGCGCGGTGTTCAGCGACAGTTTTGTCTCTCCCCAGGAAGCGCAATCCCTTATTGAACTCAACCGAAACTGCTTTCCCCGGGATGTTTCCTGGAACGTGTTTTTTGTTGAAGCTCTGACAGATTATCTGGTTCACCAGGCAGATCCCGCGGGCTATGTCACGGCGGAAAATGCGGAATGGCTGATATCTGTCATCATGGTTGACGGTCATGTGAACTCGTCGATCGAGATGGAACTTGTGATTTCCATTCTTGATCAGGCGATGTGGAGCCCGCCCAGTCTGGTCAATTTTGCGCTGGAAGAGGTAAAACATTGGGTTGTGGACGGCAGTGGGTCCATACGCAAGGAGCTTGATCTCGTCCCTGGTCAGATCGGCGAGGCTGAAGTCGATCTCCTGCGCAGAATTCTCTATTCGTTCGGTGGTGAGTGGAATATCGCCATATCCCGGCAGGAGGCAGAACTTCTTTTCGATCTCAATGATGCGACCGCGGGAGCTAACAACCATCCATCCTGGTCGGAGCTTTTTGTAAAAGCGATTGCCAATCACATTATGGCCGGATCGGGCTATCAGGTCCCGAGTCGTCAGGAGGCTTTGAAACGCGAGGCCTGGCTGGAGTCGGAAGAGACGACATCCGGATTTTTCAGCAAAATGTTCTCAGGCGGGTTCTCCGCGGTTCTCGAGGCCTATAAGGCTCAGACGCCGGAAGAAGCCGCCGTTGCCCGACTGGAGCAACAAAGGCTCGAAATCGTCACCGGTGAAATCATCACCCAAAGCGAAGCCAGCTGGCTCACAGAGCGGCTTCAACGCGACGGCGAGCTCCATGACAATGAAAAGGCACTCCTACGTTTTCTGAAGGAAGAGTCGCCCGATATTCATCCCTCGCTCAAAACCCTTATCGATCAGGCTGCTTAATCTATCGATTCAAACGCAGTCTCATACGAATGATTAAACGGGCAAAGGTTTACCCCGTGTCATTCAGGGTTTAAAACCATTCATAGACACTATTGAAATCAACATCCATGCCGGATTTCAAAGTCGAATGAATGGGATGAACTTGTATGTTTTCCAAAATTCTAATCGCTAATCGCGGAGAGATTGCTTGTCGCGTTATAAAGACAGCCCGAAGACTCGGTATTAAAACTGTAGCTGTCTATTCTGAAGCCGATAAAGATGCGCTGCATGTGGAGTTAGCTGACGAAGCCGTCGCTATTGGACCGGCCTCCGCATTACGTTCCTATCTGGTTATTGACAAGATCATCGAGGCGGTCAAACAGACCGGCGCCGAAGCGGTTCACCCCGGCTATGGGTTCCTGTCTGAAAACGCTGATTTTGCACGTGTCCTCGATAAAGAGGGGATCGCTTTTATTGGTCCGAACATCCGGGCCATCGAAGTTATGGGCGACAAGATTGAATCCAAGAAATTCGCAGTCGATGCACAGGTTAGCACGGTTCCTGGCAATCCAGGCCTTATTGAAGATGCGGATCACGCGGTCCGCATAGCCGGCGAAATTGGCTATCCCGTGATGATCAAGGCATCTGCCGGCGGCGGTGGTAAAGGCATGCGCATCGCCTATTCCGAGGAGGATGTTGCCCAGGGTTTTCGCTCAGCCGCTTCAGAAGCTAAATCCAGTTTTGGTGACGATCGGATTTTCATCGAAAAGTTCATCGAGAACCCCCGGCATATTGAAATCCAGGTATTAGCCGACAGTTTCGGCAACACGATACATCTGGGTGAAAGGGAGTGTTCGATCCAGAGGCGCAATCAGAAAGTCATTGAGGAAGCGCCGAGTTCTTTTCTCGACGAGGAAACACGCAATTCCATGGGCAATCAGGCGGTGGCGCTGGCCCAGGCTGTGGATTACCAAAGTGCGGGAACCGTTGAGTTTATCGTCGACAAGGACAAGAACTTCTATTTCCTGGAAATGAATACGCGGCTGCAGGTCGAACATCCCGTGACGGAACTGATCACCGGCCTGGACCTTGTGGAGCAGATGATCCGCGTCGCAGCAGGCGAAAAGCTATCAGTCAAACAGAAAGACATTTCTTTTTCTGGCTGGGCCATTGAATCGCGGATTTATGCTGAAGATCCCTATCGAAACTTTATGCCCTCCATCGGTCGCCTGGTGCGCTACTTGCCGCCAGATGAAAAATCCGAGGACGGCCTCACCATTCGCAACGATACAGGTGTGTTCGATGGCGGTGAGATCTCTATGTACTACGATCCCATGATCGCCAAACTCATCACCCACGGACCAGATCGCGAGAGCGCCATCAAGCTGATGGCATCGGCTCTCGATGGATTTTACATCGACGGGATCAATCACAATGTCTCATTCCTGTCCGCTCTGATGAACCATGAGCGTTGGATTGCGGGTGATATTTCAACAAAGTTTATCGAGGAAGAATATCCGGATGGATTTGATCGGCAATACCCTGCAGGTGAGATACTGCAGCGGTTCTGCGCCGTAGCAGCTTATTTGGATCATGTGCACAATCGTCGCCGGCGCTCGATTTCGGATCAGATGCGCGATCAGGATTTTACCTTTACGCTGAAACGTGTCGTGGAATTGGGCCCTCGTAAAATTGATGTCACGGTAGATGAAAAAAGCAGCGATTCAATGGTTTTGCATTTTCCGGGAGATAATGAATTCACCATTGATGAATTGGAAATCGTCAGCGACTGGACGCCGGGGCAACCGGTCTGGCGGGGATCGATCAATGGCGAAGGAATTGTCGTCCAGGTGCGCCCTATACTTAATGGCTATGAGTTGCGGCACGCGGGCTGCGAAGCCAACACGCGCACTTATACAAAACGCGAAGCTGAAATTGCCGCACGAATGCCGGAAAAAGAGGCCAAAAGTTCGGCCAATCTCTTGCGTTGTCCCATGCCGGGTCTCGTTGTCTCTCTGCCTGTGGAAGAGGGGCAGGCGGTTAAGGCTGGTGAACCCCTGTGCACGGTCGAAGCCATGAAAATGGAGAACATTCTGAGTGCCGAACGGGACTGTGTCGTCAAGGATATCCTGGTGAGTGAAGGCGATACTCTGGCCGTGGACGAAGTGATCATGGAGTTCGAGTCCGCGGACAGCTAAATGCTGGAGCTGGAAAGCCGGAGATTAAATTGCTCTATTTTGCCTATGGCTCAAATATGCACGCTCCACAAATGCAGCAACGTTGTCCCGGTGCGCGGTTCCTCGGACCCGGTCGGCTCAAACACTGGCGGTTCACAATCACCACCCGGGGCACGGCCAATATTCTACAAGCCGAAGGCGCGGAAGTTTATGGATTGTTGTGGAAGTGTACGCCCGCGCATTTGTGGCGGCTCGACAGGTTCGAAGGCGCGCATTTTGGAAATTATCTGCAAAAAGTGATGCGCGTCCAATCCCTTTGCGACGACAGGCAAGTCAGTGCCCGCATCTATGTCAGCCTTGCCCGACTATATCCCGGCAAGGGACGTGTCGATTACCTCAATAGAGCCGTTCTTCCTGGCGCCCGTTCCGCCGGACTGCCGGAACCCTATCTCAGGGAACTCGAATCCTGGATGCCCAGAAAACCCATCGGATTGGGAGACCGGAACTATAGAAGCCGGCTTCGCAGTCTGCGGTCTCGGAGCAAGAATTAGGGGCTCCGATTGGCCGGCGGTCTGAGGTACTTTTTTATAATGTCGGTCCAAAACGGTTCTCAAACGTGGATCGCATTATCCGATCCAATTCTGCAGGTTCTATTTCCAGTCCCAGGTCCCTGAGGCTTGTCACCCCATGTTCCTTAACACCGCA
>JANQOC010000329.1 GCA_028279265.1 Hyphomicrobiales bacterium | reverse complement strand
GGTGGGGTTGGCAACTTTGGAGAACCAAATGTCTATGGACGAGCATAAAGATGATGAACTGGAAAAAACGCAAATCATAAACCGGAAGAATCGGTCCGGTCGAACAAGCCTGCTGCAAGACGCCCTGAATGCCGTCGATGCCGCATTGGGGAATGAAAACCGCCGGGACAGGTTTGATATTGAAACAGAAGAAACCAGGGTTGAAACCTTGGCGGCATCCCTGAGCGATCAGGCTGAATCGTCCTTGCCTAATAACGAGCCCGAACCGATCGCCCAAAGCCGGGTTGCCGATCCCGAACCGGAAATTCCCCCGGTTGCCCAAAATACACAGCGCGTACGAGGACGGCCCGAAATTCCTGAAACCGATTTTTTCCAGGAACCCGTTGTCGGCTGGCTGGTGATCGTCGATGGTCCCGGCCTCGGCAGCTATCGCCCGATTATCGAAGGCAACAATTCTATCGGCTGGGCGCCGAACCAGCATATCCGGCTGGATTTCGGCGATGATTCTATCTCCGCTGAGGAACAAGCCTTTATCCGCTATGATTCGGACGATCGAAATTTTCTGTTCGTACCAAATCTGACAAAAACAAATGTTGTCTGGGTAAACGAAACGAAACCCACAGCGGCCGTCCAGCTTAAAGCGATGGATATCATCACCATGGGTCGCACAAGAGTGGTCTTCGTACCATTTTGCGGAAAAGAGTTTGACTGGTCAGAACTGAGGAAATGACGTCGAAATATGATGTAGCGTACAACGCCATTCAAGGTGCCCGGGATTATCAGGAAGACTTCTGCGATGTTACCGTTACAGGAGAGCCGGTGTCGCGCGCGGATGACATTATCCAACTCGGGGATTCGGGAGAACTGCTCGCCGTTCTGGCCGATGGCATGGGCGGCCATGTGGGCGGGGCGGAAGCCAGCGCCCTGGCCTGCCGAAGCTTCATTGCCGCTTTCGAGGGAACGAGTGGGCTGCCCCAGGAACGTATGGCCGCAGCTCTGGCGGCATGCAATCATGCTATCGCCGAGCGCATTCAGAACCATTCCTCGCTTGAGGGAATGGGATGCACTTTCCTCGGTGTACTTTTCGATTCATCAGGAATGAGATGGATCAGTGTCGGTGACTCGATCCTCTATATATTTCGCGACAATCTGCTCTGGCAGCTCAATGAAGACCATTCCATGGCACCGGTACTGGACAAGCTTGTTGAACAGGGGAAAATGGACCGGGAGGAAGCGGAAAAGCACCCGCAAAGGCATCATCTCCGTTCCGCACTGACGGGCACACAGATCGATCTGATTCAGCTCCGCGACCAGGCCATGCTGCTGCAGGAGCAGGATTGGATCCTGGTGGCCAGCGATGGCATCCAGACCCTTGAACCCAGGGAAATTGAAAAAATCGTGGAAGAACACAGGCAATCGGGAAGCCGCCAGGTCGTTGCCGCCATCCTCGAAGCCGTGGAGGCCGCCCGGGAACCCTATCAGGACAATACGTCGGTTATCGCCATAACGCCCGTGCTCTAAACCCAGGATGCGCGCAACACGTCAGCGCGCAATGGCATAGCCCTGCATGCCTCGCGGATTCGCCGCCGCCTTGATCAAATCGCCATGCCGGGATGCTGCCGTCATACGCCCTTCCGACCAGAGATCGCCGACATGAATCACATGCCCTTTGTTTCGTAAAGTATTGGCGACTTGTTCGTCGAAGCGGCCTTCCAGGACCAGCTTTCCCGGTGTCCGGCCGCGAGGCCAGAAGGAACTGGGAAAGTGTTCGCTGTGGTAAGAGGGCAGGTCTATGGTTTCCTGCAGATTATGCTGGAACAAGACATGGCGCAGGAAGAAAATTGTTGCCCACTGGTCCTGCTGATCGCCTCCCGGTGTTCCAAACGCCATATACGGCCGGCCGTTCTTGAACGCCAGGGAGGGAGAAAGCGTCGTTCTCGGTCTTTTTCCTGGAACTAGGCTGGAAGACGAATGTTCATCAAGCCAGAACATCTGACCTCGATTACCCAGGCAAAATCCCAGCTCGGGAATGACCGGAGAACTCTGCAGCCATCCACCGCTCGGGGTACAACTCACCACATTGCCCTCCCGATCGATGATATCAATGTGGACCGTGTCCCCCTTGGATACACCGCTCGACTGCACGGTTGGCTCACCAATACCCATCAGTTCCGCATTCGGACCGGGCTCGCCGCTCGTCGTTAAAGCAGCATGAACGTTGGGTTCGCGGGAATCGGGTGAACCCGGGAGAAATTCCAGGGACGCACGTGAACCGATGAGCTGGGCTCTGTCTTTACCATAGTCGCCGGAAAGCAGTGTCGCTGCCGGAACATCAAAGAATTCTGGGTCCCCGTACCAGGCTTCCCGGTCCGCGAAAGCGAGCTTCGCGGCTTCGACCGTCACGTGTACAAACTCGGGATCAAGCGCGGAAAGGTCCGAAAAATCATAGTTCTGTAAAATCGAAAGCTGCTGAAGCATGACCGGTCCCTGGCTCCAGAAACCGCACTTAAAGACCTCATAGTCACCAAACGGAACCGAGCAGGGATCCTCATAGGTCGGACTCCAGTTGGCCATGTCTTCCCCGGTGAGCAATCCCCTGTGCCTGCGGCCGGAGGGATCGAGAATTTCGTTGGCTCGGCAGAATTCATCTATGGCCGTCGCCACCCATCCTTGCTGCCATAGCTTCACCGCCGCTTCGATCTGCCCTTCCCGGTCCGATGCGATTTTTTCCGCTTCGTCGACAAGCCGACGATAGGTCGCTGCCAGTTTTTCATTCCTGTGCAGCGCCCCAACCTCCGGTACCCGGCCATTCGTGAGGTAAATCTCTCCGGAAGTCGTCCATTCCGTCTGGAACAGTTTTGCAACCTTGCCGATTGTATTCGCAATATTGGGAACAATCGGATAGCCGGTATGGGCATAGTAAATGGCCGGCTCCAGCACGTCGCGAAGCCGCTTGGTGCCAAAATCCTTGAGAAGCTGCATCCAGCCACAGAAGGCTCCTGGAATGACGGCAGGCAGAAGACCACTGCCGGGAACCGTATCAAGGTCAAGGTTTTGGAAATGATCGATCGTGGCGGCCGAGGGTGCCGGCCCCTGGGCGCAAAGCACGCGAACCTTGTCTTCTCTGGCTGAATAAAAAACGGCGGGTAAATCGCCTCCCGGTCCGTTGAGGTGCGGTTCGACAATCTGCAGGGTGAAACCGGTGGCGACAGATGCATCAAACGCGTTGCCGCCATTTTCAAGTATGGACATGCCCACGGCGCTGCCCAGCCAATGCGTGGATGTTACAGCCCCGAATGTGCCGATCAGCTCTGGTCTGGTTGTAAAATTCATTTGTCGAGTCATCCCGAATTGATTGCAGTTTTCCGTTCGTCAGCTTGTGTGTTCGGTTCTTTGAACCCGTTGCGGATCCCGGCAGTTACGTTCCGACGAACAGAGGTGCCGAAAGTCTCTCCAGCGCGGCAATGGCGCTCAAGGCGGTTATCTTGCCGGTTCCCGGATTGGTCTCGGACTGGATATTTTCTATGGACATGGAGAGGTTCGATGAATCCGACTGCATGGAAATATTGTGCATGTTTCTGGAAACCGATGGATCTGCCCAAATTTCCACTTCTGTTTTGTCCGGCCCGATACCGGCAAGCGCCAGTGCCGCGCCGACATTGACATTGGCCGGGAAACCCTTGGCCGCTTCCCGTGCCGATCCGGAAAAAATCATTTTGGGCTCGGTCAGGGAAGAAATATCGAAATCAAGGGTCTCCAGATACGGCGCCCCGGCAAGCGCCCGGGGATTCTTAGTTGTCTTCAGCTTCACGGCGTTGATGGTGCCGTGCCGGGCTGCATTGACGGCATCAAGCCCAAGAAGGGCGCCTGTCGGAACCGTAATTCTGGCACCCCCGGCCCGTGCTCTCTCGACCAGCTCCATGCGCTCCAGCAATGCACCAACGGACAAAGTGAGAATAAGCGCATTATTTTCTATGCCTTTTTCAACAACCGCTTCAAAGATGGCGGCGGGGGCGCATTCCAGAAGAATATCGAACCCACCCAGTTCACCAACCGGAACGACTTGCGGCGGTTGATTGAACTGGCTCACTTTTTCCCTGGCACGGTCAATGTCTCGGGCTGAAACCTGGGAGAGGCTGATATGAGGCACTTCTCCCTTGTCTATGCGCCTGGCCACTTCCAGTCCGATTGATCCCAGACTGGCAATGGCCAGCTTTTTCGTTTCAGACCGACCCGAATTCCGCTCTTGATCACTCATAGCACTCGCCTGATCTAGTAAAAGCCATGGTGTTAGACTTTGTCGAAAATATCTGTTCCAACGAGAATCTTATTTTCTTGCTCGACCAGTAACCCGGCTTCCGCGCTTTTTTTCAGATAGTTTTGCCAATCCGGATCATTGTAGAGTTCCGCCCGCTTTTCCGCCCGTTCCGCAATACTCCCATAAGGCCAGATGTGGGTGAACGAGTTTAAATCACCGACTTCTGTCGTAGCATATAAGATCGGTTTTCCCAGATGCTTTACCTGGGTCGCGAGACCGTATTCTTCATAGAGTGCGATCTGCTGCTTGACGGTTCCGGGACGGCAAATGTAAGTGCGGTGGTCATAAATCATCGTGTCGATTTCCATTCGTTTATTCTTTGGTAACTTGTGTAAACAATATCTTTCAAGAAGACGAGTTAAAAGCCCAGATATTTTCCATTTCCACCAACGCCGGCGGAATTATTTCCGCAATTCCGGGGCGCGGTAAATCAAAATTTTACTCTGTTCCCCTAGGCTCAGACCCGGTGGTATCTCGTATCTAGTGGATTTTCGGGTTTAATGTCTTTCGTTCCCAGTAAATATGTTTCCGATCGCTCGGACTATGGTTCTGCGTCCGTTGACACCTGGACCCGTATCCTGGTCTCCCTGTTGGGCGCTGTCTGCCTTGTCAAACTCTATGTCGTTGGCGTCAGCAACATCAACTGGGATGAGTTCTACTATCTTTCCCAGGTTCATGAACAACTGAACGGCACGCTGACACGCCGCCTCCAGGCCTTTCATGTGCATCTGTTCGGCTGGCTCCCCTTTATCTCCACAAATGAAGCCGATCAGGTCATCGCCGCAAGAGCCGTAATGCTCGCGCTCCAGGGCCTCACGGGATACCTTCTGTTTCGGATTGCCAGAAACTTCTATGAGCTGAAAGGCGCACTGTTTTCGGTACTCTGCTATTTTTCCATGTCTACGATCATCCAGCATGGAACCAGTTTCAGAGCCGATCCCATCGCTACCGCGCTCCTGGTTGCGGCACTCTACTTCATGCTGCAATCCGCAAGAACTTACACCGATGCCTGGATCGCGGGGGCTCTGATAGCGCTTGCCGGGGCTATCACCATAAAATCAGTGTTCTACATGCCGATCTTCGCCGCTTTCATGCTCATCCAGCTTGCGCAGCCGGAACACCGGTCTCGGCAAATCAAACAGTGGGTTCTGACTTTCGTCACCGCGGGTGTCGGTTTCGTGGCC